>DATIEW010000211.1:0-11257 GCA_035455585.1 Vicinamibacterales bacterium
GCGCGGCAGGTCGCCGAAACGCTCGGCGACGAGATCGCGCACGCGTGCGTGCTCGATGTTGCCGACCGCCACGATCATGTACGGAGCTGCGTACGCGCCGTCGAAGAACCCCCGCAACGACTCGGCCGTGAACGACTCAACAGTCTCCTTCGACCCGAGGATCGGGCGGCCCAGCGGGTGCCCTTCCCAGAAATGCTGGGTGAACAGCTCGTGGACGAGATCGTCGGGCGTGTCCTCGACCATCTTGATCTCTTCGAGGATCACCTTCTTCTCACGCTCGATCTCGTCGGCGACGAACGCCGGCCGGAGCACGATGTCCGCCAGCAGATCGACCGCCACCGGGAGGTGCTCGTCGAGCACCTTGATGTAGTAGCTCGCGTACTCCTTGGCAGTGAACGCGTCGAGCTGCCCGCCAATCGAGTCGATGGCCTGCGCGATGTCCTCGGCGGTTCGCGAGGCAGTGCCCTTGAAGAGCATGTGCTCGACGAAGTGCGCGATGCCGCTCCGCCCGTCCGTTTCGTGCCGCGACCCGCGCATGAGCCAGACGCCCATCGTCACCGAGCGGACCTGCGGCATCCGCTCGGTTATGAGGCGAAGGCCGCTATCCAGAACGTCGCGAACAACCATGCGGTCTTGAGGAAGACGTCACCCGGAGTCTCACCCGAACACGATTAGATCCTGCAAGTGCTTTTTTTAGAAGGATTTAATGTGGACCTTAGAAACATCGCATCATAACACGGCCGCAAGGCACACTTCAAGAAGAGCGATGCCCGTCGTGGTCACTGGTTTCGCCAAACGGACGACTCGGGACTGACTGCCGACTGGCGACTGCGACTGACGACTGTGACTGGCGACCGTCAACCGTCGACTGCCGACGTAGTAAGATGAAAAATTGCTCCGCAGTACCCCCCGCATGCGCACGGATCCTCTGCTCGACGTCGCCGGATGCGAGCTCGACGAGCTCGAGCGCGCCCTGGAGCGCCGGGGGGCGCAGCGCTTCCACGCGCGCCAGATCTATCAATGGGTGCACCGGCGCGGCGTCACGGATTTCGACGCCATGACGGACCTCAGCCGTGCCCTGCGTGCCCGGCTCGGCGACGAATGCCGAATCACAACGCCAGCGGTCGTCGAAACGGCGCGTTCGAGCGACGGGACAACGAAGTTCCTCCTCGAGCTCGAGGACGGCAGCCGGATCGAGTCGGTGTTCATCCCGGATGCGCCGCCCGCGGGCGCGGACGGGCGGCGGGAGCGCCGTACTTTCTGCGTGTCGACCCAGGTTGGCTGCGCGATGAAGTGCGGCTTCTGCCTGACGGGGAAGATGGGCATCGTGCGGAACCTGAGCGCGGGCGAGATCGCCGGCCAGGTCCGTGTCCTCTGCCGCGAGCTGGGCCTGCTCGACGCCCGCTTCAACGTCGTCCTCATGGGGATGGGTGAACCGCTGCACAATTACGACGCGACGATGAAGGCGCTGCGGATGCTGGCGGAACCTCGCGGCCTGGCCGTTTCCCCCAGGCGGATGACCCTGTCGACCGTCGGCGTGCTGCCGGCACTCGAACGGCTGGCCAGCGAGCTGCTGATGCCGAACCTCGCGATCTCACTTCACTCCACGACCGAGGATCAGCGCGACCGGCTGGTACCCATCAACCGCAAGTACGGGCTGAAGGACCTGGTGGACGCCTGCAGCCGCTTCCCGCTGAAACGCCGGAACCGGATCACGTTCGAGTACGTTCTGCTCGAGGGGGTGAACGACACGCCCGAGGACGCCCGGCGGCTGGTCGCGCTCCTGCACGGCCTCAGGGCAAAGGTAAACCTGTTGCCGCTGAACGAGGCCCCCGGCATCCCCTTCAAGCGCCCGTCGGACGAGCGCGTCAACAGGTTCGCGCAGATCCTCGCCGACCGTTCGGTGACCGTCTCGGTGCGGCGCTCGCGTGGACGCGACATCAGGGCGGCCTGCGGACACCTGATTACGGAATCAGCCCGCGCCCGGACGCCCGCGCAGCAGCTCGCGAATCTGATACAGGGCTGATCTGGGGTCAGACCCCGGCCTCAGTCCGGATCGTGCACCACCTGTCCGACGAGCGCCCCTGCCGCCCGCTCGATGCGCACCCGGATCCGCTCGTTTCGAGGCACCCCGGCCGGGATCCTCACCTTCAGGTAGTTGTCGGTCACGACCAGCGTACCGTCCTCGAGCGTCAGACCCGCCCGTACCGTGCCGACCTGCGACTCGCGAAAGCGACTGGCAAGCGCGGCACCGATGGCGCGCAGGCGCGCGGACCGCTCGCGAACGCGCGCTCCGGCGACCCTGCCGCGGAGGCGGGACGCAACCGTGCCCGGCCTGTCCGAGTAGGGGAACACGTGCAGGTGCGACAGCGAAGACGAGGGCAGGTAGTCGAGGTTCGCGCCGAATTCGTCGTCCGACTCCCCGGGGAAGCCGACGATCAGATCGCTTCCGATTGACGCGTGCGGAAGCCGTTCGAGGATCCGATCGACGAGCCGGCGGTAAAGGGCGAGCGTGTAGGGACGTCGCATCCGGGCGAGCACGCCATCCGAGGCATGCTGCAGCGGCAGGTGAAAGTGCGGGGCGAACCGCCCGCCGCTCTGCGCCACCAGGCCGACGATCTCCTCGGTGCAGTCCATTGGCTCGAGCGAGCTGATGCGGAAGACCACGCCGGGCCCTGCCGCGGCGGCCACCTCGCGGAGCAGCCCTGCCAGCGAGCCCGGCGGCTGAAGGTCACGACCGTAGGACCCGAGGTGCACGCCCGTGAGCGCAATCTCCTTGAATCCCGCGGACGAGATCCGTTCGATCTCGCGCACGGCCTGCGAGATGGGCATGCTTCGCGCGGCTCCGCGCGTCGTCGGAATGATGCAGTAGCTGCAGCGCTCCTCGCATCCCGTCTGCACGCGCAGCGTAAAGGCGGTCCGTCCCGCCATCCCCGGCTCGACGGCCAGGCCGCACGGCCCGTCGCCGCCCCCGAAGCGCTCCACGGTCGTCATCGCGAGCCCTTCGTCGAGGGTCTCCACCAGGCGGTGCTTGTCGCGATTTCCGATGATGCTGACGACATTCGGCAGCCGCGAGATCTCGGCGGGGGCTCGCGTGGCGTAACACCCCGTGACCACGAGGCGGGCAGCCGGGTTGTCGCGGGCCACGCGCCGTATCGTCTGCCTTGCGCCCTGATCCGCGGAGGCGGTGACCGAACAGGTGTTCACAACCACGAGGTCGGCGTCGATCGCGGGAGCGTCGATCGCGCCGCGAGCCCGGAGCGCGTCCTCGATCTGCAGGGAGTCGGCCTGATTGACCCTGCAGCCGAACGTGATGATGGAGTACTTCACGGGTTCCGCAAGGCTGCATCCGATTGCCGGAGCCGCTCGGCGGCCTGCTCCACCTTGTCCGCGAGGGTTTTCTTGTATGCCTCGAGCCGGGCCGCGATCTGCCGATCCGCGATGCCGAGGATCTGGGCGGCGAGCACGGCGGCGTTGACCGCTCCCCCCTTTCCGATCGAGACGGTGGCCACCGGGACTCCCGGCGGCATCTGCACAGTGGAGAGGAGCGCGTCGAGCCCGTTGAGCGCGCTCGAATCGATCGGAACGCCGACGACAGGCAGGGTTGCGTGAGCGGCGACCACGCCTGCGAGGTGGGCGGCGGCGCCGGCGCCCACGATGAACACCTTGACGCCGCGAGCTGGTGCGTCGCGCACCAGCCGGAGCACGCGCTCGGGCGATCGATGCGCGGAGGCGACCGTCATCTCCGCCGGAATGCCCAGCTCGCGCAGGGTTTCCAACGCGCCGCGCATGACCGCCGCGTCGGAATCGGAGCCCATCAGGATGAGAACTGCAATGTCGCTCATGTGCGCACGGATCCCCAGAGAGGCGATGCGCCGTCAGCGCGTCGCCACGAGCGCTTTCGCGCCGATGTCGTGCCGAAGGTGCATGCCGTCGAAGGAAATACACGCGACGCCGGCGTACGCCCGCGCGATCGCATCCTCGTAGGTGTCGCCGCGCCCGACTACGGTGAGGACCCTGCCGCCGGCGGTGACGACAGCGCGCCGGCCCTCCACGACCTCTTCCCGTGTGGCCGCATGGAACACGAGTACATCCTCGAGGCGACCTGCCTCGTCGAGGCCAAGGATGGGCAATCCGACGGGACCCGGCGCAGGATACGCCTGGGACGCCAGCACGACGCCGACGTGCTTCCGTGGTCTGAACCGGAACGGACGCGGGTCCAGCACGCCGTCGGCCGCAGCCGCGATCCGGGGAGCCAGGTCGCCGTCGATCATGGGCACGACGACCTGCGCCTCCGGGTCGCCGAATCGCACATTGAACTCGATGACCTTCGGACCCTCGACCGTCAGCATGAGGCCGGCGTACAGGAACCCACGGTACTCCAGGCCCTCATCCCTCAGCCCTTCGAGGACCGGCAGGATGATCCGGTTCATGATCCGCCCCTCGAGATCCGCATCCACGAGGGGACTCGGCGCAAACGCTCCCATCCCACCCGTGTTGGGCCCCTGGTCGCCGTCGTATGCCCGCTTGTGATCCTGGGCGGAACCGAGCGGCACGGCCCGCGCGCCGTCGCACAGCACGAAGAACGAGACCTCCGGCCCCCTCAGGCATTCTTCCAGGACGAGGCGTGTCCCGGCGTCGCCGAACCGCCGCTCGTCCATCGCGGCGTGCACCGCCGACATGGCCGTTTCCCGGTCGGGCGCCACGACGACGCCCTTGCCGGCAGCCAGGCCATCGGCCTTGACGACGAGGGGGAACCCGAGCTCGCCGCGCTCGACCAGTGCCCTCGCCGACACCGGATCCTCGCAGACGCGATACCGCGCGGTCGGAATACCGTAACGGGTCATGAACAACTTGGCGAAGACCTTGCTGCATTCGAGCTGTGCCGCAGCGCGTGTCGGACCGAGGATGCGCAGCCCTCGTGCACGGAACAGATCGACGACGCCGCGATCGAGCGGCAGCTCGGGGCCGACGACGGTCAGATCGATCCGCTCGCGGACCGCCAGTGCAAGGAGCGCATCGGGATCGCCGGCATCGGCCGGAGCGAGACGCGCCAGTCGGGCCATCCCGGCATTCCCGGGGGCACAGACGACCTCCTGGACATCCGCCTCACCGGCGAGTTTCCAGGTGAGCGCATGCTCGCGCCCGCCGTTTCCGACGACCAGGATCCTCATCGTCAAAACCTGAAGCTATTTGTTTTCAGCTGTTTGCGAGGTGACCCGAGAGGTGGGCGCCTGCTTCGGCACCTGGGAGACGGGACCCGAAGCCGCAGCACGAAAATGCTCAATTCCTGTGATAGCCTAGCACATTCTGTGGACGTCCAATTGGCTTGCAAGAGAGGGGGTGGCCCGCTTGCTGCCAGAGACGGGCAGACGCGAAGGGGGTGTGTTCAGACTTGGCTGAAGTCAAGGTGCAGGAAGGCGAGTCCATCGAAAGCGCGCTGCGTCGGTTCAAGCGGAAGGTGCAGCAGGAAGATATCATCAAGGATATCAAGAAGCATTCGTTCTACTTGAAGCCTGGCGATCGACGCCGCGCCAAGCAGGCGCTGGCGCGGAAGCGTACGCGCAAGAAGCAGCGCAGGGAATCCGATTGACCCTCGCTGCTGGGAAGCGCCCCTGTCGTTCCGGTCGATGAGGATCGTGAGCATCGGGGCGCCCCGCCGTTGGGTGGTATCGAGTCGGGAGAGGTAGAGCGATGGAGTTCCAGGACAAGTCCCTGAGGTGCGTCGACTGCGGAACCGAGTTCATCTGGACGGCGGGCGAACAACTGTTCTTCGCGGACAAGAACTTCAAGAACGAACCGAAGCGCTGCAAGGGGTGCAAGGCCAAGCGAGCGTCCCGGCCGGCCACAGGCGCCGTCATGGCCCGTGAACGGGTTGAGACGACGACGACCTGCTCCGCCTGCGGCAAGGAAACGACCGTGCCATTCCGCCCGACGCAGGGGCGTCCCGTCTTCTGCCGGGAGTGCTTCCAGCAGCGCAAGTTCGCGGGGGCGAGCGGCGTGTAGTGGAAACTCAGCCACAAGGTCCGAGGCCACGCCGCCACAGCGTGGCCTTTTTTTTGCCAGGATCCGTTCCAGTGGCGGGGCGTCTACTATCAAAGGGGGGATTGCGAATGGCTACTGCCGCCATCCGCACCCAAGGTCGCACAATTCATGGCTCTCAACTGTTCACGGCAATCGGTTCTGACGGCAGCGCTCCTGCTCGGCGGCCTGTCGATGACGTCGTGCGGTCGCAGTGCCGGTCCGGCCGTGGCCCAGGGCCCGCCACCCACGGTCGTGCAGATCCAGACCCTCGAGACGCGTCCACTCGAGCAGTCGTCGGAGTTCATCGCAACGATCCGATCGCTGCGGTCTGCGACGGTTCAACCCGAGGTGGAGGGCCTGGTGACCCGGATCTTCGTGAAGGCCGGCGACCGCGTCCGCGCCGGTCAGCCGCTCGTGCAGATCAACGCCGACAAGCAGGTGGCCGCGTTTCGAAGCGCCGAGGCCAGCCGCGCCGGCACGCTGGCTGACGTCGAATACTGGCGGCAGCAGGTGTCCCGGCTCGAGGCCTTGGTCGAAGCCGGAGCCATCAGCCGCCAGGAGTTCGACCAGGCGAAGAATTCACTGCGCACGGCCGAGGCGCGGCTCGACGCTCTCGACGCGCAGGTGCGCGAAGGCCGTGTGCAGCTGGAGTACTACCGGGTGGACGCGCCACTGTCGGGCCGCGTCGGCGAGATTTCGATACGCGTGGGCGACCGGGTCACGTCCTCGACGATGATCACGACCATCGACGAGAACGAGGCGCTCGAAGTCTACATCCATGTCCCGCTGGATCGCTCGCCGGACCTGCGCCCCGGCCTTCCCGTCGAGCTGCTCGACGCCGACGGCAAGGTCATCGCAACCAACCCCGTCACGTTCGTGGCGCCGCGGGTTGACGATGGCACCCAGACCGTGCTCGTCAAGAGCGCGCTCGACACGGCGCCGCCGTTCATCCGGGTCCAGCAGTTCGTGCGCGCGCGGATCGTCTGGAGCCGCGCGCCCGGCCTGACTATTCCGATGACCGCCGTGTCCCGGATCAGCGGCCAGTATTTCTGCTTCGTCGCCGAGCAGGAGCCGGAGGGGCTCATCGCACGGCAGAAGCCAGTTCAGGTCGGCGACCTGATCGGGAACGACTACGTGGTCCGCGGCGGATTGAAGGCCGGCGACAGGCTGATTCTGTCGGGCATTCAGAAGCTCCGCGACGGCGCGCCAGTCCGCCCGGAATAGGCGCAGGGACCTCATGTTCGTCGACACGTTCATCCGGCGTCCCGTTCTGGCGTCGGTCTGTTCGCTCGTTCTGATCCTCGCAGGGGCGATCGCCATCCCCACGATGCCGATTGCCCAGTACCCCCCGCTGACGCCTCCCCAGGTGAACGTCACGACCCTCTACACGGGCGCCAACGCTCAGGAGGTGGAGACCGCGGTCACCACGCCGCTCGAGCAGGCCATCAACGGCGTCGACGGCATGCTCTACATGACCTCGTCGAGCACGAACAGCGGCGTCTCGACGATCACGGTCACCTTCGACGTCACCCGCGATCAGGACCTCGCCGCCGTCGAGGTCCAGAACCGCGTGAACCAGGCGCTCGGCCGGATGCCCGCCGAGGTCCGCACGACCGGCATCTCGGTGCAGAAACAGGCAACAGGGTTCGTGCTGGCCATCGGCGTGTACTCGGACGAGGGAATCTACGATTCGCTGTTCCTGAGCAACTACCTCGACATCTTCGTCAAGGATGCCGTCAAGCGGGTACCCGGCGTCGGCGACGTGCTCATATTCGGCGAGCGCAAGTACTCGATGCGGCTGTGGCTCGATCCCGACCGGCTCGCGGCGCGCGATCTGACGGCGGGCGACGTCGTGCAGTCGCTGCGCGAGCAGAACGTGCAGGTCGCGGCCGGCAGCCTCGGACAGCCCCCGGCGCCGGCCGGGCAGCTCTATCAGCTCAGCGTCCGGGCCGTCGGGCGACTTCGCGAGCCGGAGGAGTTCGAGAACATCATCCTCAAGAGCGGGACGGGCGGCTCCCTCGTGCGGCTGAAGGACGTGGGCCGGGCCGAACTGGGCGCCGAAACCTACGCCTCCGAGCTCCGGTTCCAGGGGGTCGAGGCAGTGGGGTTCGGCGTCATTCAGCTGCCCACGGCGAATGCGCTGGACGTCGAGCGGGGAGTGGTGGCGGAGCTGGAGCGGCTCTCCGCCCAGTTTCCGCCCGGCTTGAGGTATCAGATCGCCTTCAACGCAACCGACGTCGTCGAGGAATCGATCGCGGAGGTGCTCAAGACGCTCGCCGAGGCCATCGGGCTGGTCGTCCTGGTCATCTTCGTGTTCCTTCAGACCTGGCGCAGCACGCTGATCCCGGCCGTCACGATCCCGGTCTCACTCGTCGGGGCCTTCGCCTTCGTCAAGCTGATGGGCTTCGGCGTCAACACGCTGACGCTCTTCGGCATCATTCTCGCCACCGGCATCGTCGTCGACGATGCCATCGTCGTGATCGAGAACATCGAGCGGCACATTCAGGAGAAGAAGGTGCGGGCCGCGCGCGCGGCGTCCGACGCGATGCGGGAAGTGCTCGGCGCCGTCATCGCGACGGGCCTGGTTCTGACGGCGGTGTTCGTTCCCGTCGCGTTCTTCCCCGGCACGACGGGACGTCTCTATGCGCAGTTCTCGATCACGATCGCGTTCGCCGTCGCCCTGTCGGTGTTCAACGCCGTGACGTTGACGCCCGCGCTGTCGGCGCTGCTGCTGGACCGGGAGAGCCACGACAAGGGGCGGTTCTTCAGCTTCTTCGAACGCGTGATCGCCGCGGGGACCCGCCTCTACGTGCGGGCGCTGGGGCGCGCGATCCGCGTGCGGTGGGCGGTCGTCGCGCTGTTCTTCCTGTCGCTCGGAGCCACGTTCTGGGTCTATCGCACCGTCCCGCAGGCGTTCGTGCCCGACGAGGATCAGGGCTATTTCATGGTCCAGGTTCAGGCACCGGCGGGGGCGTCGCTGGAGTATACGGGACAGGTCGCGCGCCGGGCCGAACGGATCATCCTCGCCGATCCCGACGTGCTGGCGCTCTTCTCCGTCATGGGGTTCAGCTTCAGCGGGGCCGCATCGAACCAGGGCATCATGTTCGTCCGTCTCAAGCCGTTCGAGGAGCGTCCGGGGCGCGATCAGTCGGTCCAGGCGACAATCGGCCGGCTCGCGGGTCAGCTGTTCGGCCTGCCCGGCGCGATCGTGGTGGCGTTCACCCCGCCATCCATCCCCGGCCTGGGACGATTCGGCGGCTTCGAGTTCCAGGTCCTCGATCAGAGCGGCGCCAGCATGACCGAGCTCGCGGCAGCAGCGCAAGGGATGGTGGCCGCGGGCAGTGCGTCACCGAGGCTGCGCGGGCTCTTCAGCCCGTTCACGGCGAACGATCCCCAGCTGCAGATCACGATCGATCGCCAGCGTGCGCTCGCGCTCGGACTTCCGCTCAACGAGGTCACCAGCGCGCTGCAGATCTTCCTGGGATCGCTGTACGTGAACGACTTCGAGCTGAACAACCGCGCCTACCGCGTCTACGTGCAGGCCGACCAGCGGTTCCGCTCGAACCCGCAGGGACTCAGGCAGTTGTACGTGAGGACGGGCGGCGGGGAGATGATCCCGCTCGAACAGGTGGTCGACCTGAAGGAGACGACCGCGCCGCAGGTGATCAGCCACTTCAATCTGTTCCGTTCGGCGACGATCAACGGATCGGCTGCCGCAGGCGTCAGCTCCGGCGCCGCCCTGCAGGAAATGGAGCGGCTGGCGGAGACCGCCCTTCCGGCGGGCATGGGGTACGCCTGGTCGGGCATCTCACTCGAGGAGAGGAAAGCCGGCCGGCAGGCGTTTCTCATCTTCGGCCTGGCGCTGCTGCTCGTCTACCTCACGCTGGCAGCGCAGTACGAGAGCCTGGTGCTGCCGTTCATCGTGCTGCTGGGTGTGCCGCTCGCGGTGCTCGGCGCTCTCGGCGCGCAATGGTCGCGGGGGCTGGCCAACGACGTCTACTGCCAGGTCGGCCTCGTGATGCTGATCGGCCTGGCAGCGAAGAACGCCATCCTGATCGTGGAGTTCGCCGAGCAGCTGCGCGGCCGGGGACTGTCGATCATCGAGGCCGCCATCGAGGCCGCCCGGATCCGGCTGCGGCCGATCCTGATGACGTCCCTCGCGTTCATTCTGGGCGTCATGCCGCTCGTGTTCGCGAGCGGCGCCGGCCAGGAAGCGCGGCATTCGGTGGGCACCGCGGTCGCCGGCGGCATGGTCGTCTCGACGTTCCTGAACCTGGTGTTCATTCCTGTTCTGTACGTGGTCGTACGGACCATGGGTGGCGCGGGGGTCCGGCACACCGAGTAGCCATCCGGGCACTCCGGGTGCCAGCAGGGTAGGGCCCGGTGTGGCAGGGGAGCATTGGCAACGGCGGCGGCCGCGGAAGGCACGATTCGTGCCGCAATTCTTGACACTGCTGGAAGTCGCGTAGTACGCTGGCCGGTCTTTTTCTATCGAAGGAAGGGGTCCGGAGGCGGGCTTCGGGCCGTCGAGCGGCGGGGTTCGGGCCTGGGGTCCGTCGTCGAGAACCGGTCTGGAGGAGATCATCGATGCAAATCGGCGAACGAGTCATCGACGGCGTGACGATACTCGATCTCAAAGGCAAGATGACGCTCGGGGAAGGTGACGAGCTGCTGAAGGAGAGGATCAACGCGCTGATCCAGCAGGACCGGAAGAAGCTGCTGCTGAACCTCGAAGGGGTGCCGTACATCGACAGCGCCGGCCTGGGCGAGATCGTGCGCACCTACACGACCGTGAGCCGTCAGGGCGGGAAGCTGAAGCTGCTGAACCTGACGAAGCGGATTCAGGATCTGCTTGCGATCACCAAGCTGCTGACGGTGTTCGAAACGTACGAATCAGAGGCCGAAGCACTCAAGAGCTTCAACGGCTGATGCCCCCGCCGCGCTGAGGATGGCGCGAGAACCAGCTTCACATCTCATCGAGCAGCCTGTGCGGGAAACGTCGGGCCCTCGGCCGCTGGGCCCGGGCCTGGTCGTTTCGCTCCGCCCCCGCCAGTGGACGAAGAACCTCATCATCTTTGGCGCGCTGATTCTCGGCGACCGGCTGCTGGACCTGCCGTCGGTTCTCCGCTCGGTGGCAGCGTTCGCGGTTTTCTGCGCCCTGTCCGGGGCGGTGTACCTCGTCAACGACGTCGCCGATCGCGACGCGGATCGGCTGCATCCGATCAAGCGGCGG
>DATIEW010000212.1:0-2514 GCA_035455585.1 Vicinamibacterales bacterium
ACCACGCTGTTTGCGGAGTTGCGCGACGCCGTGTTCGTGCGCGTAACCCAGCGCGCGATCCGTCGCCTCGCGCTCACGGTGTTCCGGCATCTCCATTCGCTGTCCTTGCGCTTCCACCTCGAGCGCCAGACCGGCGGTGTCTCGCGCGATATCGAGCGCGGCACCAACGGCGTGTCCACGGTGCTCTCGTACATGCTTTTTTCCATCGTCCCGGTGATCCTCGAATTCGGCCTGGTGGCGGCGGTGCTGTTCGCGCGTTTCGACTGGCGCTTCGTCGCCGTGACCTTCGTCGCGGTCACGTTCTATATCGCCTACACCTTCGCGATCTCGGAATGGCGCATCGGTATCCGCCGGCGCGCCAACGAGCTCGATTCGCGCGCCAACACGCGGGCGATCGACAGCCTGCTCAACTACGAGACGGTCAAGTATTTCAACAACGAGGAGTACGAGGCGCGCCGCTACGACGAGAACCTCAGGAACTACGAGGACGCGGCAACCCGCAGCGAGGAATCGCTCGGGATGCTCAACGTCGGGCAGAGCCTGATCATCGCGGTCGCGGTGACGCTGCTGATGATCCTCGCCGCGCAGGGGGTGGCGGCGCGCGCGCTCACCCTCGGCGACCTGGTGCTCGTCAACGCGCTGCTGATCCAGCTCTACATCCCGCTCAACTTCCTCGGCATGGTGTACCGCGAGATCAAGCAGTCGCTCGTCGACATGGACCGGATGTTTCGCCTCCTGGCGGAGAACCGCGAGGTCGCCGACCGGCCGGACGCGGTCCAGCTGCCGGCGGGCCCGGCGGCGATCCGCTTCGAGCGGGTCGACTTCGCGTACGAGCCGAACCGGCAGATCCTGTTCGACGTAAGTTTCGAGATCCCGGCGGGGACCAAGGTGGCGGTCGTCGGGCACTCCGGGTCGGGCAAGTCCACGCTCGCGCGCCTGCTCTACCGGTTCTACGACGTGACGGACGGGCGGATCACGGTGAATGGGGTCGACATCCGCGAGGTCAGGCAGGCGAGCCTCCGGGCGGCGATCGGGATCGTCCCGCAGGACACGGTGCTCTTCAACGACGACATCCGCTACAACATCCGCTACGGGCGGCCGGACGCCACCGAGGAGGAGGTCACCGAAGCGGCGCGCTCGGCGCACATCCACGACTTCATCGTGACCCTGCCGGACGGCTACGCGTCGCGCGTCGGGGAACGGGGCCTGAAGCTCTCGGGCGGCGAAAAGCAGCGCGTCGCGATCGCCCGGGCGATCCTGAAGAACCCGCGCATCCTCATCTTCGACGAGGCGACCAGCGCGCTGGATTCGAAGTCCGAGAAGGCGATCCAGGCCGAGCTCGACCGGATCGCGGAGGGCCGGACGACCCTGGTCATCGCCCACCGGCTCTCCACGGTGATGGACGCCGACCAGATCCTGGTCATGGACCACGGCCGGATCGTCGAGCGGGGGAGCCACCGGGAGCTGCTGGATGCCGCCGGGGCCTATGCCCAGATGTGGGCGCTGCAGCAGCAGGAGGAAGAGGCGGCCGGCGACCGGGCGGATGACGAGCGTCCGGCAGCGGCCGCCGCGTGATGCCCGGAGCGGTGAAATTCCTCATGACATTGTCAAGTTTTCTGCCTATCCTCTTCAGTCTGCTTGCCTATCCGGGGCGCTCGCCGCTAGACTCCGGAACGTTTTCCCGCACCGGGCGGCAATGGGTCGGAAGGACCCGGGCCGTGTCCGTTTTTCGCCGCTTCGTCGCGGCGGTGCGAGGGTATAAAGGGGGCTTCCCGGTGCGCGGCTCCGCGTGCCGGCAGGCGGCCGGAAGCGGGCGGCGTCGCCCGATGGCCCAGACGAGGGAGCGGGGGTATGCGGAAACTGTCACGCTGGGCCGCGGCCGCTGTCGCCATGGCGTGCGCCGTGGTCGCGCTGCCGGCGCCGGCCGCCGAGGCGCCGGACCTCAGGTCGTCGGCCGCGCTCATCATGGACGAGGAGACCGGGGAGGTCCTCTACGGCAAGAACGAGGGCGCCGTCGTCCCGATCGCCTCGATCACGAAGCTCATGACCGCGATGGTCACGCTCGACGCGGGCCTCCCGCTCGACGAGCCGATCATGGTCACCGCGGACGACGCCGAAGCGGGTGCCGCGAAGCGCCGCGCCCGGCTGGCCGTCGGTGCGACCCTGACCCGCGCCGAGCTCCTGCAGCTCGCGCTCATGGCCTCGGAGAACCGCGCCGCCGCGGCGCTCGGCCGGGCCTATCCGGGCGGCATGGACGCCTTCGTCAACGCGATGAACGCCAAAGCGCACGAGCTGGAGATGACCGGCTCGCGCTTCGTCGAGCCGACCGGCCTCTCGAGCGAGAACGTGTCGAGCGCGGGCGACCTCGCCCGGCTGGTGCGCGCCGCGAAGGCCTATCCGCTGATCGCCGAGTACTCGACCATGCCGAACGGCGACTACACGATCCGCGGCCGGCGCGTGTCGTTCGTGAACACGAACGGCCTGGTGCGCGGCGGCACGTGGGAGATCGGGCTC
>DATIEW010000213.1:0-6521 GCA_035455585.1 Vicinamibacterales bacterium
CGCGGGGCCTGGCCATGCAATGAACGACCGACGGACGGGAGCCTGGCAATGCTGGCGCGGCTCCCGCATCCGTCTTTGTGAGCCAACGTGCCACCCAGTGCATCAGACACGTGGGACGGGCGCCGGCGTCGATTGTGCGAGATCGGTCGGCTCGGACGGTCCGCCGCCTCCGCGCGGGTCATCGATGTGCTACACGACAACTCACGGGGCCCGGCGGATAGCTCCGGTCGGGCAGGGACCCGCCGGCTTTCCAATGACCCTGCCGGACAGGTTGAATCCTATTCGGCCCGGAGCGCCTCGACGGCTTCCACGCGACCGGCGCGCCGCGCCGGTATCCAGCATGCAGCGGCAGACGCGAGAAGCAGCAGCCCCGCTGCGGCCGCCAGCGTCGCCCCGTCCGTCGGCGTGATGCCATACAGGTAGCTCGACACCAGCTCGCCAGCCGCCAGCGTTGCCAGCAGACCGGCCGCCACACCGGGTCCGGCCATGCCGAGGCCTTCGCGCATCAGGAGGCGGACGACGCCCGCGCGCGTGGCGCCCAGCGCGCGCCGGATGCCAATCTCACGCGTCCGCGCCGAGACCGCATACGCGAGGACGCCGTAGAGACCGACGATGGTCAGCAGGAGCGCCACGGCGCCGGCCACGGTGAGCAGTGCGCGAATCGCCAGCCGGTCCCGGCCGATCCGGCTCCGTGCCAGTTCGGCGAGCGTGACCGGATCGTCGAGGGCGATCCCCGGATCCAGTTCGCGAAGCCGCGCGCGGGCTTCTGGCACGATGGTCAGCGGATCCGTGCCCGTAGTCCGGATCAAGAAGGTCAGAGAAGAGAACGGCCCATAAGGGCCGGCGCCGTACGGCCAGTAACCGGTGGGGCGCGCGTCGGCGGCCGGTCCGAACTCCCGAATATCATCAACGACGCCGACGACCTCGAAGGTCCGATCCTGCGCGCCCGGCCTGACCAGCCGGCCGAGCGCGCCGGCGTCCGGAAAGAATGCGCGTTCGAACGCACGATTGACAATCATCGCGCCAGGCACGTGGCGATCGGCTTCGCTGAACGTACGGCCGGACGCCGCGCGGATACTGAGCGTGCGGAAGTACGCAGGTGTGATGTCGCGAATCTCCAGCAGACTGCCGCGATTGACGTCCGGCGCCAGGCCGGGCAACTCGAACGCCGTGTTGCCCCCGCCGAAGAGCGGGCGCCGCGTGGCCGCGGCGACGTCGATCACGCCGGGCAGCTGCCGCAGCCGCGCGAGGTATGTCTCGACGAACGCCGGCAGGGCGTCCGCGGCCTGCGCCCGGCCCGCCAGGCTGATGTCGAATACGAGCACGCCCTCCGTCCGCACGCCAGGGTCGTGGCTCGAGAGGCGCCAGACCGAGTTGATGAGCAGACCGGAGACGCCCAGCAGCAGCATCGCGACGGCGGTCTCGCCCGCGATCAGCGCCCGCTGAGCCCAGCCGTGACGGCTCGAGCTGCGGCGGTGGTCGCCGATCCGATCGCGAAGGCGTGTGCGCGGCAACCGGAGCGAGGGCAGGACGGATACGGCGAGTCCGACGCCGCCAGCGAGAAAAAGGGCGCCGGCCAGCACCGGCGGGTACAGGCCAATCTCCCACGAGCGTGGCAATACGGTGCCGTAGAGCCTGACGAGCAGGCGGACACACCACATTGCGACGAGCAGCCCTGCGGCGGACGCCGCCAACGCGATCAGGAGCGCCTCGGCGGCCAGCTCGCGCACCAGCCGGAAGCGCGATGCGCCCAGGGCGGCGCGCACCGCCAGGTCGGACTGCCGCCGTTCCGTGCGCGCCAGCAGCAGGTTCGAGACGTTGGTCGCGGCAATCACGAGCACCAGGACGACCGCACCGGCGAGCAGCGTCAGCAGCCGCGGGCCACGCTCCCCCAGGATCCAGTCTCGAATCGCCATGGCGCCGACGGACCGGTCCGATCCGATCTCGGGGTGCGCCGCGCGTACTCGCTCGAAGATCGCCGTCAGGTCCGACCGCGCGGCGCCAGCCGGAACGCCGTCGGCGAGACGCGCTACGGCGTAGACCTGCCGGCTGATGCGCCGGCTGAGCCGCTCATCGGGCACGAGAGGCAGCCACAGCTGCGGGTTCCCGAGCTGAGTCACCGGCGGGGCGATGCCCACGACACGATGCCAGACGCCGTCAATGCGAAGCTGGCGGCCGACGGGCATCGCCTCTTCGAGGAAGAGCTGGCGGCCGAGCGCCTCGGCGATCACCACCACCGGTTCGGCGCCTAGCCGCTGATCTCCCGCCTGGAAGCCGCGCCCGGCGCGCATCGATGTACCCAGGACGTCGAAGAAGGCGGCATCGATCTGCTGGGCCCGGACCCGACGCGCGTCGCCCGCGCCCGATACCGTCACCTCCGCGTCGCGATACGCGGCCACCGACTGCAGCGCGCGGCTGGCATCCCTCAGGTCGTGCACGTTCACCAGCGCGATGTTGCCCGCGATCCGATCCGTCGGCATCCCCGCCGACCGATCGCCCAGCACGAGAATCGCGTCGGGATCGCGGAACGGCAGCGGTTTGAGGAGCGATCCGTACATGGCGCTGAGGATGGCCGTCACCGAGCCGATACCCACCGCGAGCGTGAGGACGGCGAGGGCAACAGTGGCGCGGTCACGGCGCAACCCGCGCCAGCCCGATCGGATGTCGTCGAGGAGCACCGCGGCCCGCGCGCCGGGCGCGCGGGCTCGTCGCACACGATCGGGCAGGTATCGCATCGCCACCTGGACGGCAACGGCGGCGAACCACGCTTCGCGCCGCACGCCGGCGGGGCGCGCGTGATACTCCTCGAGAAGATCGCCGAGAATGCTGCGGCCGGCAGCCGTCGGAGGCAGGCACCGCCCAATCAGCCGCACGATCGGGCCGTTACGGCGCGCGCGCGGTGGCGTCGTCATCGCAACACCCGCTCGAGGCCGTCCCAGAGCGACAGCAGGGTCGCTCGCGAGGCGCGCAGTGCTGTGATTCCCTGCCGCGTCACGCGGAAGTGCCGGCTCGGGTGACCGCCCCGCTCCGGGCGCTCGGTGTCATCGAGCGTCCAGGCGACCCAGCCCTTGGCTTCGAGGCGGTCGAGTGTGCGGTAGAGCGCCCCGCGCGAAATCGACCGGCCCGCCAGTGCGTTCATGCGGGACCGCAGGGCCAGGGCTCCCGCGTCGTTCTCCAGATGGAGGATCGCCAGCAGGACGAGCTGCTCGAACTCCCCAATGAACACGCTCTTCGGCACGCGATGTCTCCTTTGTCGTCGTCGGTCGCGTGCCGGAGTATACAACGGAGACCTCGCAGCGGTGCAAAGGTAGACCGGAGTGTCGAGCGCGGTGACGCGCGTCGTGGCTCCCTCGCTCCTCGATGTTTCGTCCGGCGCCGGGGTTACCCAGGCGCCGGCCGTTACCTCTGTGGGCACCGGAACATCAAAGCAGCATGAGTTCCGAACCTGTCCGGACGAGGCCGTTCGAGATCGCGAGGGACCTCGTGCCATTCGTCTGGGCCGTTCTCGTCGGAAGCATGATGGGCGTCCTGTCTCAGCAGTTCCTGCTGACGTTCCTCAGCCCGACGCTCGCCGGCAACGTCTCGCTCGCCCTCGCCACCACCGGCACGGGGGCCACTCACGCCCGCCTGGTGCACCGCAGGCCGCTCGGCTCCCTCGTGCCCAACGTGCTGCTCGGCGCTCCCGTCGCGTACGGCGTGATGCGCGTCGTACACCTGTTCGCCGGCCTCTGACCGCGTCGAGGTGTTTCGTGAGCGTCGGCGGTCTGATTACGGCCATCCTGCTGTCATCGTCAACCCTCACACAGCCGACGCCACCGTCCCAGCCGACCAGCCCAGCAGCGTCCATCGACGTGCGGGCCGCCACTGAGGCGAGCTCCCCTGGCGGCGACGCACCCCCCGACCGAACAGCCTCGCCGGCGCACCCCATGAACCTGGACGAAGTCATGCACACGCGCTGGTTGCCACCACCGTCGGTTGAGCCGTGGCGTCGGTGGATCGACGTGTTTACGGCTGCCGCCGGCGTGCGCTATCGCGCGGTGGCACGCGGCGAGGAACGCGCCGGTGCCGTCCAGACCACCGTGGGCCTGCGGGCCCGGCTGAAGCTCGACCGGAACGGCCACTATTCCGTTCACACAGGTACGGGAAGCGGTCGTGGGTTCTTGAGCGGATGGGACAGCACAGGGCTGGGCGCGGGTCAGCCTGCCTACCGAATCGCGATGAGGGAACTGTTCGCCTCGATCCGACCGGCGCCCGCCGTGCAGATCGAGGTAGGCGGCCTCTATCTCTCGCGAGGCGAATCGACCGAAGCCACGACATATGACAACAACGGCTACATCGTCGGAGAACGCCTCGTCATCGGCAGCGCGGCCCGGTACGCCATCTCGCTCACACGGGCATACCTGGGAGATCTCGAGAACCCGGACGTGATCCCACGGCTTCGCCGGCTCGATCGCGCGAACTATCTCCAGGCGCAGCTCACGACGCGGCCGGCACGGCGCGTGATGCTGTCGGCCGACTACACGCGTCATCTCGATAGCGATGTGCTGCGGGCCGCGATGGTCCTCGATTCAGTGCCGACACGCGTAGTCGATCGGATTCGCTTCGAGAACTACCTGAGGCTCCATCCCACCCGCGCGTACGGCTACGCAGCGATGGCACAGCAACGGCTCTCCCCGCGGCTCAGCGTGGGGCTGGGCATGTCGCAGATCGATTCTGGTTTCGGCGGATTGAACAGCGATCGTTACGCGACGGGGCGGCGCGTGTTCGCGTCGTTCAGCTTCGAGGCGCGGCCCGGCTGGATCGTATCATCCCAGTTCATACGCGCCCTCGGCGGGACCTTCACGGGCCCGCAGACGCGGGTCGAGATTGGTGTCGCATACGACGCCCTGAAAGCAATGAAACATTAGGGGCCTACCCTCGTATCTCCTCCAACGCGCCCGGCGTGCGCCCGGCCTCGGCGACCAGCGTGCGTGCGATGTCGCCTGCGCCGGGCGCCGGGTCGCTCTCGAAGCGGCATGACGTAATCATGCGCCGGGCGGATGAGCCGCGTCATCCGCGACCGCGCGCGATGACAGCCCGGTCAACTTCCGGCGTTTGGCCTGATGATCAGCATTGAAGAGGCCACCGCCGACCTGCCGGGCTGCTTCGGATTCGGGCTAGTGGCGGTCGGGCCCACTGTTGGCCCACATACCGCTTTCCAGCGCATTGCGCTCCAGCCACCGGCGAAAGTCGCCGGATCCGAGCGGAGGAGCCTCCGTCCCCGGCAGTACCACGTGCTTGGACGTCGCAGGACGTGTCGCGGTGCTGGTACGTGGCGCCGCATCCCGCCGGCGACCGATGAAGTATCCAACGACACCGCCGGCCACGCCCGACAGGATTGCCGTCGTCCAGACCTTGCGATCGCTGTCGATCGCGTCGTCGAACGCCGTCAGCCCCGCCCAGAGCCCGATACCGAAGCCGGCGCCGGCGCCAACCACCGTCCAGAGCACCGCCCCGCTGCCGCCCTGGCTCTGCGCCGGAGACTGGCCCTCGGCACCGGCCACTGACCCAGAAGCGATAGCAACCATCAGTAGTAAGCCGACCCACCTGCAAAGCATCCTGCCCTCCTAGATCGAAGTCGTCCCGCCCCTGTGAAACCCCGTCCAACTCTTGGATGCACGGCCACGCCCCGCGTAACAGACGGACACCGTTTGGGGAATCACTCTGTTGGTGGTGCCAATGACGTCGCGAACGCCCCAGATCTTCGCCCGCTCCCGGTACTGATTCTCGTCCACACCGGAGGTGAACACGCCGTCGATGTCCGGCGCAGTCGCGTGCTTGCCCTGTTCGACGATGACACAGAGGGGCAATCCCACCGCCAGCCCCCGGGCATGTCGGCGGAATAGATGTTGTTCCCCGCCATGTAGCCGTGCCGCGCGCCAATCACACGCCGCACGGTTCGCCCAGCTTGTCGACTTCGACGAACAGGTGTTCCGGGTCGTGCTGGTGTGAGCCGAGGCCGCCGACGTCGAACGGATAGTACAGCCAGTAATCGATGATCCATGAGCCGGGCAGCGAATGCGTGCGGAATCAGATCGTGCAGCGCCGTCGCCGCGCCTCGGGATCCAGCCGAAGATACGTGTCGTACCGGACGTCAACCGCCGCCTGCCGGCCAGGCGCGGCCGCGCCGGCGCCGAGCTCTTCCAGAGTCTCGAACGCGCTCGGGTACACCATCTCGCGACGTCCGAACTGCAGAATCGGCGCGTACAGTTCCGGGTCGGGGATCGCGCGGAAGAACTGCCAGTCCGTGATGGGCTGTCCCCCCGATGCCAGCGTCCGTGCGCTCTACTCGAGGAGGGCTCGCACCATGGCGTCGATGTTCTCGTCGGGCACCGTCATCTCATGACGATCGAGGCACGCGCGGAGCGCAACTTCGACTCGACCCATCCCCGGGCCCTCTTTGGCGCTCTGATCCGGGTCGACCAGGCGCGTGCTATCGCGACCAGTGAGGAGAATGAATCGTCTGGAGGAACCCGAGTCCC
>DATIEW010000214.1:0-2072 GCA_035455585.1 Vicinamibacterales bacterium
CCATCACACACATCATTGTCGGCCAGAACTGGCTGGAAGAGCTGAACCGGCCGCGCTGACGAAGCGCCGGTCAGGGCGGCGGACGCGGCCCCCTTCAGGTCGGCACGCAGGTGTCGCCTTCCTGTTTCATCGAGGTGTCGGCCCAGCGGTGACGGAGCTGCCGGCGAGCGCAACGACAGCTCGGTCGATCTCGACGGCGTGGAGGCCCACGTAAGAGCGCCCGAATGGCGCCCACCAGCCTGGGACGAGCACGTCGAGCCATCTTTGAGATCCTGCGGCGCCGCGGGTTCGAACCCCCTGATCCACTGGATGACAAGAGGGAGTGCGCGCGACTGCCTCATGTCGTCAGCACGACCTTGCCGATGTTCGCGCGGCTCTGGATGAACCGGTGGGCGTCGGCGGCGCGGTCGAGCGGAAACGTGCGTGCGACGATGGGCCGCAGGCGTCCGGCGGACAGCTCGGCGAGCAGCATGTCCATCAACGGGACGAGCTGCCGGCGCTCGTCCCAGAGATGGCCGATGTGCAGCCCGAAGACGCCGCGGTTGCGGTTGATGAGCGACATCGGGTTGAACCGCGGCGTGGAGACCCACGTCCTGAACGCGTGCCAGGCGCTGCGGCGCTCGCCGGGCGCGACGGCCGAGAGGCCCAGGACCACGAGCCGCCCGAGCGGCGCCAGCATGCGATAGCTCTCCAGGAAGCTCCGGCCTCCGATCGGATCCAGGATGACGTCCGCTCCACGGCCCCGCGTGATCCTCCGCACTTCCATCGCGACGTCGGCGTGGCGGTAGTCGATGGCGTGATCGATGCCGAAGCTGCGCAGCGCGTCGTGCTTGAACGCAGACGCGGTCCCGATGACCGTCGCGCGTCGCAGGCGCGCGAGCTGCGTCGCCGCGATCCCCACGCCGCCGCCGGCGTTGTGCACCAGGACGACCTCGCCGGGGTTCAGCGCCGCCATGCGATAGAGCGCCAGCGCGGCGGTGAGGTAATTGACCGGCACGGCCGCGGCCTCCGAGTCGCTCAGCGCTTCGGGCACGCGGAACACCTGCCCCGCGGGCACGACGACGGTGTCGGAGTAGCCCCCGAACCGGGTCAGCGCGACGACGCGCTCGCCCTCGCTGAAGCCTGTTACGCCGCCGCCGACACCCTCGACGCGTCCCGCAACCTCATAGCCCACGACCATCGGCGGGGGAGGAGCGTCTGGATAGAGCCCGAGCCGCGCGAGGATGTCGGCGAAGTTGACGCCGGCCGCGCGGACGCGAATGCGCAGTTCTCCGGGTCCGACGGCCGGATCCTCGACGTCGCGCATCGTGAAGACGTCGGGAGAGCCGTGGCGGGAGATGACGGCCTGACGCACGGGGGGAAAATAGCACAGTCGTCAGTCGGCGGTCGGCTGTCACCAGTCGGCAGTCGCCAGTCAGTCGGCAGTTAGTCGGCAGTCGCCAGTCGTTCGGCAGTCTGGCGCCTGACCGCCTGAGCCGCGGCGCTCACGATCGCCTGGACCGCCGGCCGATAGCGATGTCAGCCATCGCCTTTCAAGTGCTCGAAGACGCTTTCCCGCGCGGTGACGGTCCGTAACCTCGCCGGTGACTGATTGTGAGGCCGAGGTTTTTCAGCTTGCGGATGTTCGCCTTCAGCCACTCCTTCTCGACGCCCATCCGCCTCGCCAGAGAAGCGGCTTCGACGTTCGGGTGGCGCTCGATCGGGTGCAACACCTTTCGCGTCCAGGCGCCGCTCATGAGGAGCTGGCATACCGCTGCGCGGGACGATAGGATCAGGGCCGGCTCGCCGCTAGCATAACGCGCCTTCTCGGTCCCTGGTGAGCCTTTCGCCCTTCGAAAGACACCGCATCGGCCTTTCACCTTTGTCACTATCGCGCCCCCGCGGCCGGCGGCGAGCAGCGCGACCGAGATCACGACCAGGGAGTTCTTGAACAGTCGAATCCCTCGAGGCGATATGGGCTCGTCTTCTCGTTCCTGTTCGGGCGTGGACGTGCGGCGCACGCAACGGATGACGCCACCGTCCCCGAGATGATCGGCGCGCAAGGGCAACCGCTGGTGTGAGTGCTCCGGATG
>DATIEW010000215.1:0-2591 GCA_035455585.1 Vicinamibacterales bacterium
ACAGGGATCGGCGGCTCGTCGGCGTGCTCGCCCTCTCCGAGCTCGTCCGCGCCAGGTCGACCAATGCGGTGCGCACGCTGATGCACGAGCCGGTCGAATCGCTGCCGGCGTGGACGCCGGCCGCCGCGGTCAGAACGCATCCCGGGTGGCAGCGCTTTCACAGCCTGCCGGTCGTCGACGATGCGGGATGCCTGGTGGGCGCGATCCGGTACCGGACGCTGCGCCACCTGGAGCGGATGGCCGAAACGGGCGCCGTGCGGCCCGAAGGTCCCACCATCGCAGCGCTTGGCGAGCTGTTCCACATCGGCATGGCAGGATTCGTGGAGGGGATCTCCGCTGTCGCCGTGCCTCGCGCGAAGGCGGGCGGGCTGGAGAGCCGGGAGGAGCGAGATGCGTAGCGCCGCCAGCCACGGATTTTCCGCCCTCGCGCGCGGTTATCTGCAGCAGTTCCCCGAAGAGGCGGCCCGCCAGATCGAGACGGCTCCCGTCGGGGAGCTGGTCCCGCTCTTCTCCCGTGAGGCTGCGGTTCGCGCGATCCCGGTGTTCGATCGCCTGGCGTCGAACGTGGCTGCCGACCTCCTGCAGGCGCTGCCTCCGGACACGGCCCGGCGCATCGTCGCGGGAATGGATCCGGTGCGGGCCGCGTCGGTCCTGGGCTGGCTGGACGAACCGGCCAGAAGCACGCTCCTCGAGAGCCTGGAGCCGGCGCAGGCGCGGGATCTTCGCGCGATGGCGGAGTATCCGCCGGACACCGCTGGGCGGCTGATGGACCCGCGCGTGCTGGCATTTCGCGAGAAGGCGACGGCCGGTGAGGCGCTCGCGCGCCTGCGCGCCGTCCGGGGGCGCGCGGTGGCCGACGTCTTCCTCACCGCGGAGGACGGGCAACTCGTAGGCCGCGTCGGCCTCGACGATCTCGCGGTCGCGCCGCCGGGCGAGACGCTCGGCGCGCTCTCGACGGCGCCGGCGTCGATCGCCGCCACCGCCGCCGCGGCGGATGTCGTCGCGCTCCTGACGGATCGGAGGCTGACGAGCCTGCCCGTCGTCGATTTCGAAGGACGGCTGCTCGGCGTGATCCGCCACGACACGCTGGTGACGACCGCGCAGCAGGATGTGGCGGCCGACATCCAGGCGATGGTGGGCGCGAGCCGCGAGGAACGGGCGCTGTCGCGCGTCTCGTTCGCGGTGCGCAAGCGGCTGCCCTGGCTGGAGATCAACCTCCTGACGGCGTTTCTCGCCGCCGGCGTCGTCGGCCTGTTCGAAGCGACGATCACGAAGTTCACCGCGCTGGCGGTGCTGCTGCCGGTCGTGGCGGGTCAGTCGGGGAACACGGGTGCGCAGGCGCTCGCCGTCACCATGCGCGGCCTGGCGCTGCGCGAGATCCGTGTCGCACAGTGGCCGCGGGTGGCCCGCAAGGAGCTGACCGTGGCGTTCCTCAACGGCGTGGCGATAGCGGTCACGACGTCGGTCTGCGTCCTCTACTGGAGCGGCTCGCCGGGGCTGGCCTTCGTCATCGGCTCCGCGATGGTGCTCTCGATGATCGCCGCAGGCGTGGCAGGCGTGATCATCCCGATGATGCTGACATCGTTCGGCCAGGACCCGGCGCAGTCGTCGTCGATCGTCCTCACGACCGTGACCGACGTCGTGGGGTTCGCGAGCTTCCTCGGCATCGCGACGGCGCTCTCGGGCGTCCTCTGACGAGGGTGCCGGCACCTCCACCGTTGGACCCTCGTGCCGGAACCCCCGTCCTAGACCCTTACTTGATGAACAGCATTTCCCTGTACGTCGGCAGCGGCCAGACGTCGTGGGGAATGATGGTCTCGAGGCGGTCGCCTATTTCGCGAAGCGCGGCCATGGCGGGAACCACCTTGTCGCGGAAGTACTTCGCGTGCTTCTCTGCGCTCCCGTCGCTCTCGTGCTCGAGCAGCGCCTGCAGATGATCATTGCGACGCTTGAACTCGTCGGTGAGCCTGCACAGCTCGTCGAGGAGACGGCGTGATTCTTTCGCGGTTGCGCCGGCTGCCTTGACGGCGGCGATGCTCCCTGCCACCTCCGACTGATACCGGCAGGCGGCGGGAATGATGAACCGGTTGCCCATCAGCGCCATGAGCTGTGCCTCGACGTTGATCGTCTTGTTGTACTGCTCGACGGCAACCTCGTAGCGGGCCCGAAGCTCCCGCCCGCTCAGCACGCCGTACTTCTCGAAGGCTTTGACGACCTCCGGTTTCAGGGCCTCCGGATAGGCGTCCACCGAGGTGCGCAGGTTGAGCAGGCCCCGCTTCCCGGCTTCCTTCTGCCATTCCTCCGAGTAGTTGTTCCCGTTGAAGATGATCCGCTTGTTCTCGCGGACGAGCTTCGTGAGGAGCTGCTTGACGGCAGCCTGCAGCTTCTTGCCCTCCTTCAGCGCCTTCTCGAGCTCCGTGGCGCAGTAGTCCAGCGATTCGGTGACCGCCACGTTCAGCGCGACGTTGGGCAGCGCGATGCTCTGATTCGACGACACTGCCCGAAACTCGAACTTGTTGCCGGTGAAAGCGAACGGGCTCGTCCGATTGCGGTCGCCCGCATCGCGCGGCAGCTTGGGCAGCACGCCGACG
>DATIEW010000216.1:0-3020 GCA_035455585.1 Vicinamibacterales bacterium
CGCCGGTCTGCACCCAGAAGATCCTGGTGCCCACGCCGCGGGCCATCGCGCCCGCCACGGCGCGCAGCGCCTGGCCGAGGCCGTTGGTCGGATAGGTCACCGTCGGGACATAGGTCGCGACGGTCGCGACACGGTCCAACGTGGCAAACGCGGCCTGCGCCGTAGCGTTGACGAAGGCCAGGTGCGGCTGGTCGATCGGCAGGTGCGACGCGATCCGTGCGGCGCTCTGCCGGGCTGCCTGGGCATCCGTGCCGCCGTTCGGGCTGGCGAACGCATACTGCTGCACGTTTGGCACCGAAGGGACGCCGACGGTTCGCGCGAGCAGCGTCCGCGGCGTCTCGCGGACCGTCGACCAGGCCGTGAGCGGATCCACCGGGGAAGGGAGCGTGTCGAGGTAGCGGCCGAGCCAGCCCGTCCCCTGCGGGGAGGATGGATCGGCCGTCGACCAGATGTCGGTCCCCTGGAAATGCGACCGGCTGGAGTTCGGGTAGCCCGTCCGCTGAATCATCGCGAGCCGGCCGGAATCGAAGATCGATCGCAGCCCCGTCAAACGCGGATGCAGCCCCAGCGCGGTTCCCGCGCCGTCCGTTCCGACCTGCAGCACGTTCGCCGCCGGAACGGCAAGCGTCGGGCGCCGGGAGTAGTACTGGGGATCCCGGTACGGAATCAGCGTGCTCAGGGCGTCGTTGCCGCCGCTCAGGTAGAGCACGACCAGGTTGCGCCGGAACTGTCCCTGCGCCCGCGCCAGGTCGGACAGGAAGGCAGGCGCCGCGAATCCCACGGTGAAGGCGGCGACGCCGCCGCGCACGAACTCGCGTCTGGTGATTTCCACGATCCCTGTCCTACACGAACTGATACTCCCCGGATCCGACGATCAGGTGGACCACGCCCGCCGCCTTCGTTGCGACCTGGGCGTCCGAGCCCGTCCAGCTCGCTCCGGCGCCCGCGTAGTCGAGCAGCGCGCCGTAGGAGGCCGAGCTGTACTCACGGGGCGTGAGACGGTCGAGTGCGTGAGAGACCAGCGCTTCGGGCGTGCCGGCGCTCTCGCGAAACGCGTCGCGCAGATTGAACTTCTGGTTGGTCGCCAGCTGCGCCGCGAAGTTCAAGCGGGCGAGCATCGCGCCGCTCGAGAACCACCCTGGGCCAAGGGCCCAGCCGTTGACGTCGGGCGGCTCGAGCAGCTGCTGCCCCATGTTGACGAGCGGCGTCAACGCGTCGTTCACGGAGAATCCCGTCCACCCGACCTCCTTCAGCGCGCGCACGACGAACTCCACCGGCCATGAGTAGCGCTTGTAGTAGTTGGAGGGATCGCGGAACTGAGCCGAAAGGAGCAGCCGCCTCACCATCGGCTCGATCTCGCAGCCGGTGGAGTAGTAGACCGCCGAGATCTGATCGATGAGCGCGGAATCCGGGGGATCCACCTCGTTGATGAAGAACTCGTACAGCTTGCGCGCGAGCCTCGGCCCGGTGCTGGAATTGAGCGCGACGGCGTTGATGAGGTCGATGCCGTCCTCGATGCCTGCCGCCGCCGACCTTGCGGGGATCACCCGGCTCCCGCCCGGATAGATCGGGAACGTGAATTCCTTGGCGGCGGTATCGTGTTGCGCCGCGTTGTAGTTGAACTGGTACCGCCGCGCCGCGTCGCGGCCGGGGCGGGACAGGTTCCATCCGGTGAACACCCGCGCGCCCGCGTAGACGTCCGCCTCGGCGAACGTGCCGACGCCCATCGTGAACAGTTCCATCAGCTCTCGCGCGAAGTTCTCCTGCGGGCGCGCGCGCACGTTCGACCGGCCGTCCAGCCAGACGAGCATCGCCGGATCTCTGGCGATCTCGACGAGCAGCGTGCGGAAGTTGCCCAGGGCCTGCTCGCGCAGCAACTCGAGCTGTCCACGCACGCCGCCGTCCTCCGAAGGCTTTGCCGCGAGCATGCGGGCGGCTTCGGCTGCCCCGACTTCGCCGGCGATCTTCGAGTAGGCGGTGGCGAAGTGGTTGTGCCAGAAGAGCGTCATCTTCTCCTGCAGGGGACGCCGGCTGTGCACCATCCGGAAGAGCCAACGCTGGCGCGCGTCATTGATGTTGGCGGAGGGCTGGAACGCACCACGCGCCGTGATGCCGACGTATCCCGCTCTCCCGATCAGGTCGTCGACATCGTCGGGAATTGCCTGATAGGTGAGGAGACGGGCCACCGCGCCGGTGAAGCCGAGAAGCCCCAGGCGCGTGTACTCACGTATCTCGGCCTCGGCGGCGCCGAAGCCGGCGCGCCGGAGCAGGTGCTCGAGTTCGGGTTCTCGTTGCCTCGCCATGCCGGAACCGCGTGCAGGTTCGTGCATGCTACGCCTGAGCTCGGTCCCGTGGAATACTCCCTGGCAGTAGTGTGGCGGGAACCCGCGGAACGGCCTCGGAGTCGCGGTTCGTGGTTCGCGGTTCGTCGTTCGGGTTTGAGTCGGCGTTGGGGATTCGGCGGTAGCCTGGTTCAACCCTGCCGATCGGCGATCCGTACCGGCACGTCGAGGCGTTCGGCGCCGCGCAGCACGCTCAGCGTTGCCTTCGTCCCGATCCGCTCTTGCGTGAGCAGGCGATGCAGATCGTCGATGCTCGTCACCTGATGCGTATCGAGTGCGACGATGATGTCGCCTTCCTGCAGCCCGGCGCTGCGGGCAGGTCCTCTGGCTTCAACCGAGATCACGAGCACGCCGCCCGCCTGTGCAAGCCGATGGAAGCGCGTCACGCGGCGCAGCAGAGGTACGTCCTGTCCGGCGATTCCCAGATACCCGCGCCGCACGCGGCCGTCGCGCAGGAGCGCTGGCAGCACCATCAGCACCGTGCTGATGGGCACCGAGAAGCTCAGACCCTGGCCGCCGGCAATGATCGCCGTGTTGACGCCCACGACCCGTCCCGAGGCGGTGACGAGCGGGCCGCCGGAGTTGCCCGGGTTGAGCGCGGCGTCGGTCTGGATGACGTCCTCGATCAGGCGGGTGGCCGAGCCGGCACGGACGGGCAGCGACCGTCCCAGCCCGGAC
>DATIEW010000217.1:0-22072 GCA_035455585.1 Vicinamibacterales bacterium
ACTCCCACTCCCAACTCCCAACTTCCAACTTCCAACTCCCAACTCCCAACTTCCAACATGGCTCAGCTGCCTTGGGACTTGGGAGTTGGGAATTGGGAGTTGGGAATTGGGAGTTGGGACCTGGGCGGGTAAACTCGACCCGATGTGGCCACCGGACCGCGCGCCCCTCATCGGCATGGGCTGCATGCGGCTGTCCACCGAACCGGATCGCGACGAGAGGCGTGCCCTCGCGGTGCTTCACGCCGCACTCGACGCCGGCGTGACGTTCCTCGACACGGCGGACGCCTATTGCCGCAACGCCGGCGATGTCGGGCACAACGAGCGTCTGATCGCGCGGGCGCTCGAGATGTGGGCCGGAGATCGATCGCGGATCCTTGTGGCCACGAAAGGCGGGCTGACGCGGCCGCAGGGCGCCTGGATCCCGGACGGCCGGGCCCGCCACCTCGTTGCGGCGTGCGAAGCCAGCAGGCTCGCGCTCGGCGTGGATCGAATCGACCTGTACCAGCTTCATGTGCCCGATCCGCACACGCCGCTCGCGACCAGTGTCCGCGCGCTCGACTCGCTCCGGCGTGACGGACGGATTGCGGCCATCGGTCTGTGCAACGTCAACGTGGGCCAGATCGAAGAGGCCCGGCGCATCACGGCCATCGACACGGTCCAGGTCGAGCTCGGCCCGTGGGACGATGGCACTCTCCTGAACGGCGTGGCGGAGTGCTGCGCCCGACATCGCATCCCCTTGATCGCGGCGCGGCCTCTCGGCGGCGTGAAGCGCTGCCGGCGCGCGTTGAAAGACCCAGTGCTCGTGGAACTCGCCTCGCGCCACGGCGTCTCGGTCTTCGACGTCGTCCTGGCGTGGCTCCGCGCGCTGTCCGACGTGATTGTCCCGATACCGGGTCCGACACGCGTGGACACGGCCAGGGCGCTGGCCGGCGTGTCCTCGATCAGCCTGGGCGAGGAAGACCTGCGCCTCCTCGACGACCGGTTCCCATCGGGCAGGATCCTGCGGTCACCGCCGCCCGCGCGAAGCGCACGGCCCATGAGGTCCGAGGGCGACGTTGTGCTCATCATGGGACTGCCGGCGGCTGGCAAGAGCACGCTGGCGCGCTCGTTCATCGGGCAGGGCTACGCGCGCGTGAACCGCGACGACGCGGGAGGGACGCTGCGCGCACTCGTTCCCGCACTCGATCGCCTTCTCGACTCCGGCACGTCACGCATCGTCCTCGACAATACATACGTGTCCCGCAAGGCCCGCGCGCCCATCGTCGGCTGGGCCGCCGCGCATGGGCTTCCCGTCCGGTGTGTCTGGCTTTCTTCGAGCGTCGAGGATGCCCAGGTGAACGCCGCGTCCCGAATCGTCGCCAATTACGGGCGTCTCCCTGAACCCGACGAGATCCGCAGGCTCTCGACGAGGGACGTGAATACCTTCGCGCCGACGGTCCAGTTCCGCTACCAGCGGGCGTTCGAGCCGCCGCATCCGTCTGAAGGCTTTTCAGCGATCGAGATCGTCCCTTTCAAGCGCACACGTGACCCGAGGCATTCGAATCGCGCACTGATCGTCTGGTGCGACGGCGTTCTGCTCCGCAGCCGGACCGGCCGGCGGTTCCCGGCCTCACCGGACGATGTAGAGGTGGATGAACGGCCGGGTAGGACGCTGCGGCGGTACGCAGCCGAGGGGTGGCAGCTCGCGGGCCTGTCATGGCAGCCTGAGATTGCCGGCAGTGGCACGACCGTCGCCCAGGTCGAGGCTGTCTTCGCGCGGATGAACGACCAGCTCGGTGTGGCAGTCGACGTCGTCTATTGCCCCCATGGCGGCGGACCGCCGGCGTGCTGGTGCCGGAAGCCGCTGCCGGGGCTTGGCGTGCTGCTCATCGAACGGGGCCGGCTGGATGCACCTCGGTGTATCTACGTCGGAAGCGGTCCTTACGACCAGGCCTTCGCGCGCCGGCTTGGCTTCCAGTATCGCGAGGCGGCGGAATTCTTCGTGTGATCCCAGCGGGGTCCGGGGTCCGGGGTCCGGGAGCCGGGGCAGCGGATTCGCAGTAAGCTCTACTGGTCGGCGAGGCGGTCGGCCGCCCCCGCGCCGGGGCCGGACAATCGGCAGGCGCTTCGGCTGGTCTGACCGCCAATCTGCACGTCGAATCGAGGACGACACCATGAAGCACTCAACTGACGAACAGAAAAGCGCCGTCGCCACCGACGCGGTCAGCGTCCAGGAGACCGCCCTCGCGGCCTCGGGAGAGACCGCCGGGGTCGCGAGCCTCGACAAGGTCCGGGACATCCTCTTCGGCAGCCAGATGCGCGACGTCGAACGGCGCTTCGCGCGCCTGGAAGAGCGGCTCGTGCGGGAGACCAACGAGCTGAAAGAGGATGTGCGGAAGCGCCTGGAGGCGCTCGAGGCCTACGCCCGGCAGGAAACCGAGACGCTCGCCGGCCGGATCAGGACCGAGCACGACGATCGGGTGGAGGGGGACAGCGGCCTGTCCAGCGAGCTGAAGGAGACCGCGCGGTCGTTCGAGCGGCGCGCGGCGTCGATCGACGAGCAGCTCGCGAAGGCCCAGCGCGAGGTCCGCCAGCAGATGCTCGAGCAGCACCAGCGTCTCAGCGACGACACGCGGCAGAAGATGGAAGAGGTACTCGCCGCGCTCGCACGAGAGGCAAACGAGCTGCGCAGCGACAAGGCGGACCGGCGGGTCATCGCGTCGCTCCTGACGGAGATGGCGATGCGGCTGACCAACGAGCTGAGGATACCGGGCGCCGAGGATCTCGGGAATGGGTGAGGCCGTGGCCGAGCGCGAAGACGGGCGCACGGCTCATCGAGGCGCGCGGTCCGGCCCCGATCCGCCGGAAGGCGACGCCGACAGCTTCGAGGAGCTGCGCTCGCTCATCATCGGCGACAACCCGGTCAAGGCGCGCGACGTCAGCCGCGTACTGCCGGAGGCGATCGTCCTGCGTGCGGGCGATCCCAACCTCACCAAGGCGCTGACGTCGTCGGTCGAGGAGGCGATTACCTCGTCGGTTCGTCGGAACCCGCGTCCCCTGGCCGACGCCCTGTTCCCCGTGATCGGTCCGGCGATTCGCAAGGCGATCGTGCAGGCGCTCGCCTCGATGACCGAGACGCTGAGCCGCACGATCGAACACAGCGTGTCGTGGCGCGCACTGCGATGGCGCTGGACGGCGTGGCGGACCGGGCGCCCGTTTGCCGAGATCGTCCTGCTCCAGGCGCTGGAGTACAGGGTCGAGCAGGTGTATCTGATCCACCGGGAGACGGGGCTGCTGCTCCACCACGTCCCGCACGACCCTCAGGCGGGGCCGGACGCCGATCAGGTGTCTGCGATGCTGACGGCGATCCGCGACTTCGTCAGCGATTCGTTTCACGCCGGTGCGGGTGACAGCCTCGACGCCTTGCGTGTCGGGGAGCTCAGCGTCATCGTCGAGCAGGGGCCGCATGCGGTTCTGGCCGCCGTCGTGCGCGGCGGCACGCCGCTGTCAGTGCGAGCGGTGATCCAGGACGCCCTCGAGAGCATCCACCTGCACATGGCCGGCGAGTTCGAGTCGTTTCGCGGCGACGCAGCCCCCTTCGATCGCACGCGTCCAATCCTGGAGGACTGTCTCGTCACGCAGTTCCGGCCGTCGCGCTTGCGGCCGTCCTACCGGGGCTGGATCTTCGCGGGGACGATGATCCTGGTCGCTGCCGGGATCTGGGCGTTCTTCGTTGTCCGCGAGCGTCAACGGTGGAACGCCTATCTCGAGAGCCTCCGCGCGGAGCCCGGTCTCGTTGTGCTGGCGAGCGGGCGCCGGGATGGCCGTTACTTCGTGGCCGGCCTGCGGGACCGGCTCGCGCGCGATCCGGTGTCGATCGCGGCGGCATCCGGTCTGCCGCCAGGGTCCGTCGACGGCCGCTGGGAGCCGTACGAGGGTCTGCATCCAGCGTTCGTCGCGTCCCGGGCACGCGACCTGCTCCGGCCGCCGCCGGGCGTGACGCTGGAGTATCGCGACGAGGTGCTGACGGCAAGCGGGCCGGCCCCCGAACGATGGATCGTGGAGAGCGAACGCCTCGCGCCGGCGATCTCAGGCGTGCGGCGTCTGGAGTTCGCCGGGATTCCGGCGGCTGAGCGGCTCCGGGCTCAAATCGAATCGACTGCCGTGCTGTTCCCGACGGGGCGGTCGCGAATCGCGCCGGGGCACGAGGATGTCGTGCGCCAGCTCGAGGAGTTGCTGCGCGAGCTGAACGAGACCGTCCGCCTCCGGCAGCGCCGCGCGCGGATCGAGATCGTCGGCCACACGGACGCGGACGGATCGGATGCGGCCAACCTCGCGCTCAGCCAGGCCCGCGCCGATGTGGTTCTTACCATGCTCCAGTCGCCGCTGTTCGACGCCCTGGATCTGACGGCACGCGGCGTCGGCAGCTCGGAGCCCCTCACCTCCGGCGCGTTCGAGGCGGACAAGGCGCGCAACCGGCGCGTCGCGCTGCGCGTGAGCCTCGCAGGGGAGCCGCCATCCGCGGCAGGCCGCCAGTGATTCAGAAGAAGATCTGCATGCTCGGCGCGTTCGCTGTCGGCAAGACGAGCCTCGTCTCCCGCTTCGTGCACAGCATCTTTTCCGACCGCTACCTGACGACCGTGGGTGTCAAGATCGACAAGAAGGGCGTCGATCTCGGGCACGAGCGTGTGGAACTGATCGTGTGGGACATCTATGGGGAAGACGACTTCCAGAAAGTGCGCCTGTCGTACCTCCGTGGCGCGTCGGGGTACTTTCTGGTTGCCGATGGCACGCGGCGGGAGACGCTCGACACCGCATTCACCCTGCAGGAGTCGGCGCAGCTGACGATCGGCCACGTGCCGTTCCTGCTGCTCGTCAACAAGGCAGACCTGGCGGGCGAGTGGAAGATCGACGAGAAGGTGCTCGCCCGCCTTGCTGCGCGCGGCTGGCGAGTGGCCAGAACCAGCGCGAAGACGGGTGCCGGCGTCGAAGACGCCTTCGCCGCGCTCGCGCGGGCCATGCTCGCCGCCTGAAGGCGCTGATTGAGGTATCGATGAACGACCCCGTGCCGGCGGCACTCCTGACCGCCATGCAGATCGCCGCGTTCGAGCGGCGTGCCGACGGCTCCTTCGCGTCCGTTGCGCCTCCGCCCGACTGGTTCGGGCGGCTGATGGCCGATCCGACCTTCCCGTTCCTCGGCCACATCCTCGAAGACGCTGGTCATTTCTGGCAGAGCGGCATCAGCGGGGCACGCGACTATGGTCCGTGTGCGGAGGTGGACGATCGGGGGCGTGAGTTCCACTACAAGGTGACGGCGCTGGCGGTCGGAGACCGTCAGTTCCTGGTCTTTCAGCTCGATCCGGGAGGCGACCAGCTGCGCGAGGTGCTGCAGAAGGTACGCGCCCGTGCCCTGGAGGGCGGCTTCGATCCCTCCTCACAGGCTGCGCTCGCGGCCGTCGGGAAGCTGGTGCGTCGGAAGGGAGAGGAGATGCACGAGCTTCTCCGCCGCTGGCTGAGTACCGCTCAGACCGAAGCGCAGTTCGAGCTGTGGCGGTCGATCTCGGCCAGATGCGACGAGCTGATGGACAACGTGGAGAAACTCACGGACCACGCCGCCGACCGTCACTGACGTCATCGCCCGACGAATGTCGCGAGCGCTTTCTGGACATCGAAGATCGTCTGCCCGCGCTTGAACGTCTTCTGAATCGGGTGGGGCGAGCCCGAGATCCAGATCTTCAGCTCGGCCTCGAGGTCGAAAGTCCCCGCGCTCTCGACGGAGAAGTGGGTGATGGCGCGGTAGGGGACCGAGTGATACTCCGTCTTCCGACCGGTGATCCCCTGTCGATCGACGAGGATCATCCGGCGGTTCGTGAAGATGATCAGATCGCGCATGAGCTGGAACGCCTTCTCGATCTTCTCGTCGCCGGCCAGCGCATGTTCCAGCGTTTCCTCGACGGAGCCGATGTCGGCTTCCGTCGCGTGCCCGAGCATCCGAGACAGGAGTCCCATCCGCACCTCCCCGCGGTGAATCTTCCGCCCAACAGGATGCTGAAAAACGCATCCTGAATGGCAGCTGGGCAATGGCACACGGGCTAAATGCGCCTGTTTTGCCATGGCCCATTGGCCATTGCCATCAGGCCGGGCTTTTTCAAGCGGCCTGCTGAAGGCGGAAGCTACCGGCCAGGGTATACCGGATTCGACTACAGCGAACAGGTGCGCGCCGGGGCCCGAGTTGTGACCGGCGTGAGACGCAGATTTCTCGTGCCCGCGGCTTCGAGAATCTCCGATGCTTCATGGGCCCGCCTCGTCCCTGCCACGTCGCGGCTCGTCCCGCTGAACCGCGGCAGCCCACAAGAGCAGGCAGCTGGCCGCCACCTTCCTCCGATACACTCCCACGCATGCGTCCCTGCATCTGCCTGATCCCGTTCGTCGCATGGATCTGCGCCGTCCCGCCGGCCGTGGCACAGGATCGGTTCGTGGCGCCGCTGCCCGCCGACGGCGACATCCTCATCCACGCCGACATCGAGTTCGCGCGGGATGCGAATAGGAGCTAGGAGCTGGGAGCTGGGAGCTGGGAGCTAGGAGGATCGCCGGACCGCGATCTGTGTCACAATTCCTGCCCGATTCGGCTTCAGGCCGATAGCTGGCTGTACCGGGCGCGCCGGATCCTGTAAGAAACCGACTCCGTGCTTCCGATTTCGGCGGAGGCGCACGGGCTTCCGCCTGAAGGCGGAAGCTGCGAGCATTCAGCACTCAGCATTCAGAATCATATGATTCGATTCGCCCATCGTGTGGCCGCTCTCGCTGCTCTTGCATCCATCGGTCCCCCGTTCATCGACGCGCAGACGCCGTATGCGCCCGACACGCCCGAAGCGGGATCGGTCGAGGCGATTGCACGCTTCACGACCGAGCCGCGATTCGTGAGCCCGTGGGTCGCGTACGTCCCGGCGTCCTCCACGGTCACGTCGCCCACCAAGTACCTCGGGCATGTCGTCGGCGCCGCCGGCGAGCTGTCGAACACCACGAAGATCTACGGCTACATGCGGGAGCTGGCCAGGACGTCGCCGCGCGTCTCGGTGCAGGCGATCGGGCAGTCCGAGGAAGGGCGGGAGATCCTGCTGGCCGCCATCGCGGACGAGGAGGGGATGCGGCGGCTCGACGAGCTGAAGGCGGCGACGGCGGCGCTGGCCGACCCGCGCAAGACGACTCCGGAGCAGGCCGAACGCATCATCGAGACCGCGCGGCCGATCTACTACCTGAACGCCGGCCTGCACTCGACCGAGACCGGAAGCCCCGAGATGGTGATGGAGCTGGCCTACCGGCTCGCCGTGTCCGATCAGCCGATGATCCGCCAGATCCGCGAGAACCTCATCGTCCTGATCAACCCGGTGGCCGAGCCGGACGGTCGCGACAAGATGGCGGACTGGTTCTACCGGCACCTGAAAGGGAAGACCGACTACGAGAACCTGCCGCGCCGGTCGCCCCCCTACTGGGGAAAGTACGTCTACCACGACAACAACCGCGATACCCACCAGAAGGCGCTCGCGCTGACCAGAGCGGTGCACGGCATGTTCTACGAGTTCCATCCCACCGTCGTGCACGATCTGCACGAGTCGATCCCGCTGCTGCAGACGTGGAACGGCACCGGACCGTGGAACCCGAACCTCGATCCGATCCTGATCGGCGAGATGTTCGACATGTCGTTCGAGGAGGTGCGCACGCTGACGGCGCTGGGCATGCCGGGGGTCTGGACGTGGGGCTTCGGGGAAGGCTTCGGGCACCATTACCTCGAATCGGTGGCGGTGAACCATAACGCGATCGGCCGCGGGTACGAGACGTTCGGCAACGGGACCGCGGAGACAATGGAGCGGGTTCTGCGCGATGCGCGCTACGTCGGCCGCCCCGTCACGAGCCAGGAATGGTACCGTCCGTGGCCGCCTGACAAGAAGCTGAGGTGGTCGCTCCGGAACAACACGAACTACATGCAGACCGGCTGCCTGGCAATCCTGAGCTACACCGCCCGCAACGCGCGCGACATGCTGCGGAACTTCTACCGCAAGGGGCACAACTCCTGGCAGAAGGGGCAGCGCGAGGCGCCCTACGCGATTGCGATTCCCGCCGAACAGGGAGATCGCCTGCGCGTCGCGCAGCTGGTGAACCTGCTGCGCAGCCATCGCATCGAGGTGCACCGGGCCCCCGCGCCGCTGAAGGTCGGTTCCAGAGAGCTGCCCCCCGGCAGCTTCGTCGTCCGCATGGACCAGCCGTACCGGAACTACGCGGTCGACCTGCTCCTGCCGCAGAAGTTCCCTTCGGACTCGGAGCACCAGCCGTACGACGACGTGTCGTGGTCGCTGCCTGTGCATTACGGCCTCGAGGCGATTCGTGCGGATGACGCCGGCATCCGCGAGGCGGCCATGGAGCTGGTGAAGGATGACGTGCGCCCGGCAGGCAGGGTGGAGGGCGCCGGTCCGGTGTTCGTTCTTCGCGACACGGGCCAGGAGTCGCTGCTCGCGGCGCGCCACCGCCTCGAGACGTTCCGCGTGGAGATCGCCGAACGCCCGTTTGCGGCCGGATCGGCCGATTACCCTGCCGGCTCGTGGCTGGTCGCGGACCAGAGCGGTCTGCGGGCGGCGTTGGAACAGGCCGCCGCCGAGCTGGCTCTCGACTTTGCGAGCCTGCCGTCGATGCCGGACGTGCCCCGCCACGAAGCGCGCGTGCCGCGCCTCGCGGTGTGGCACACGTGGGCGGATACGCAGGCGGTCGGCTGGATTCGCTACACGCTGGATCAACGCAAGGTGCCGTACGCGCACGTTCGCGACGAGGAGATCCGCGCCGGCGGCCTGAGGCAGAAGTACGACATCATCCTGCACGGCCACGTGGGCGGCGACCTGCAGTCGCAGATCCACGGGATCGATCCCAAGTCGGGACCGCTGCCGTACACGAAGACGGCGGAGTTCCCGAGCCACGGCACACCGGACGCGTCCGACGACATCACCGGCGGCATCGGCTGGGGCGGCATGGCGAACCTCCAGCAGTTCCTGAACGAGGGTGGAACCCTGATCACGCTCGGCAACGGCTCGGCGCTCGCGCTCGACGGCACGCTCGTGCGCGGCGTGCGGCGCGCTTCGGGCGCGGCCGGCGTCTGGACCCCTGGCGTGGAGCTGAAAGCGCGGTTCACGCGGCCCGATCATCCCATCGCGTACGGCTACGCCCCCGTGATCTCGGCCTTCCGCGACAGCTATCCCGTGTACGACGTCCGCGAGCTCGATCGGCGCTGGATCGTCCTTCAGTGGGGAACGCGCCCGCCACGCGAGCTGCGCGACGACGAGGGCTCGAAAGGGGGCGCAGGCGGTTCTGACGCGGCCGGCGCGAAGGAGGATGGACCGATGCTGGTGAGCGGCGGGATCCGCGGCGACGATGCGCTCGAAGGGCGGCCGGCCATCCTCGATCTCCCGGCCGGCGGCGGGCGCGTAATCGCTTTCAACCTCAACCCGATGCACCGCGATCTGAACCGGTCGGACTACCGACTGCTCTGGAACGCCATTCTCAACTGGAACGCGCTGCCTCCAGCCGTGCCGTGACAAGAAGGGTCAAGGGACAAGGACAAGATAGGAGATAGGAGATAGGAGATAGACTCGCGGTTCGATGGACAGACGGCCGTTGGACACGATACGTGCGCTCGCAAGGGTTCGAGACCCGAGCGAGCTGCCGAACGCAGCGATAGCGGCTGCGACTGAACAGTGGGACGCTGACGGCGACAGCGAACAACAGAACTGCCGACTGACCGCCGACCGTGACTGCCGACCGTCGACTGCCGACTGATCTGGAGGCGCCGGGATTTGCACCCGGGTCCGAAAACACATCCCCGCAGGAATCTACGTGCGTATCCGCTTCTGGTGTCTCGCTCCCGGCGTCAAGAAGCGGCGAACAACCGCCGGAAGCCAGCTCCGGAGGATCTCGTCACCGGCGTCCGGAACCACGCGTCGGCGACCAGCCTGCTGAATTGACATCCGGGTCCCGGCCCGCAGGCTGACCGGGGTGGACGCTCACAGGGTTTTAGGCTGCGAGAGCGAGCTGCGTGTCCGCAGTTATGGTTGTTTCCATCTGATTAACGAGGGTGATGGTCCTCGGCACGCATCCCACGGAACCGTATCTCCGTCGAATCTAGGTCGCCCCCTTCGGATAGCCGAACCACTATTGTACGCACCTTCACATTGTGGCGTCAAATCCCTGACGCGCTTGGATTTGCAGCCGTTTCGAGGCTTGACTTGGCCGGTTGGGGTTCCTGATAATCGGCGGAGCATGTCCGAGGACCAGCTTCCTGACGCCATCGAGTCGGTCAGGACCCGCCTGCAGGCCGAGCTGGATGCCCAGTTCGCCGCGCTCGCGACGCGCGAAGAGGAAGTCCTGGCTGGCGTCCGTCGCGACGTCGAGGCCGAGGCGGAGCAGCGTTCGACGGCCAAGGTCGAGTCTGCACGGGCCGAGTGGGCTTCCCGACTCGAGTCGGAGCTGGCCGCCGCCCGGGCCGAGGCGGAGCAGCGCTGGACGGCCAAGCTCGAGTCCGTACGGGCGGAGTGGGCATCTCGACTCGAATCGGAGCTGGCGGCCGCCGAGGCGCTCGCTGCCCGCCGGACCATCACGGAAACCACGCGGGTACGGGTCGAGGCCGAACAGGCTGCGGCCGAGTCCCTCGCTGCCTTCCAGAAGGAGTCAGCCGAGTCCCTTGCGAAAGTCCGCGACGAGATGGAACAGCAACTGGCCGCCGAGCGCAGCGCACGCGAGGAGACCCGTGCAGCCCTCGAGCATGCGTTGGGACAGCTGGAGGCCGCCGGTCAGGCCGAGCGCGATGGGCAGGAACAGGCAGGGGAACAGATGCGCGCGATCGAAGCCGAACGGCAGCGCCTGACCTCCGAACTGGACGTCGAGCGCCGGCAGCGTGAGACGTTGAACAATGCGCTCGAACAGGCGCATGCGACGCTGGCCCACGAGCGTGAAGCCGGCCGGCAGTCGGCGCTGGCCGAGACCAAGGCGCAGGCGGCCGCCGCTGCCAACGAAGTGCGCGAGTCAGAGCGGCAGTCCCGGCTTGCCGTCATCGAGCGGCTGCTCGGCGCGCTGCGGACGATCGAGCGCGCGGGGTCTCTTACCGAAGCGCTAGCCGCTCTCTTCGACGCTGCATCGGCCGAAGCCCCCCGGGCCGCCCTCTTCGTCGTCAACGGTGCGCAGCTTCAATGTTGGAAGGCGAACGGTTTCTCAGGCCCGCTGCCGGCCCGGCTGCCGTCAGAGGGGGCTGAGGCAGGCGCCCTCGGGGCTGCGCTTGCGAGCCGGGAGCCCGTTTCCACCTCGACTTCCGCGGCCCCCGCGTTTGCCGCGCTGGCAGCGAGCAAGGCCGGCCTCGCAATCCCGATGGTGGTCGGCGGCCACGCCGTCGCCGTGCTGTACGCGGACGATGGCACGGAGGCGGAGACCGGGGTGCCGCCATCCTGGCCCGAAACGGTTCAGGTGCTCGTACGCCACGGCTCGGCGTGGATCGCGTACCTGACTGCCATCCGCACGGCCCAGGTCGTGCGGGCCGGGCCGCGACAGGCGGCGAGCACCGGTCGTGCTGCGTCGCCGGTATCGGAGGACGACAACGCGGCGCGCCGCTACGCGAAGCTCCTCGTCTCGGAGATCAAGCTGTACAACGAGGCGGCCGTCCGGGTCGGGCGCGAGAAAGGCGATCTGCTCGACCGGCTCAGGCCCGAAATCGATCGCGCGCGGCGGTTGTACGAAGAGCGCGTGTCGCCCGCGGTCGGTGCGCGCGCGGTCTACTTTCAACAGGAGCTCGTCCAGACGCTGGCCGACGGCGACGCCGCGCGTCTCGGGCGACCAGGCGCGGGCGTGTGATGAACCGACCGCTCGTCCCGGTGCTCCTCGCCCTGCTCCTCATGCCCACCGCGCGGGCGCAGCGCGTCGACGACCAGCTCGGCCCCACGCTGCATGCCGCGTTGCCTGCGAGCGTCGACGAGCTGTGGCTGGTGCCGTCCGAGCGCGACCTTGCGGCGCTCAGCGAGGGACGCTACGCGGGGCTTCTCGACGCGGTCGGACGTTTCAACGCCGGCGATCATGCCGGGGCGCTCGCGGGGACGGCCGGGAAGGCGCTTGCCGATTCGCCCCTCGGCGCCCACGCGGCGTATTACCGGGGCCTCGCGCAACTCGGGCTGTCGCAGGCCGCCGGCGCGCGCGCGACGTTCAGCGGGCTCCGCGCAGGAGAGCCGCGCGGCTATCTGGCCTTTGCGGCCGCGCTCGGTGAAGCCGAAGCCGCCGAAGCTCTCGGAGATCACTCCGCGGCTGCCGCGATCTACGGACAGCTCGCCGGCAACAAGACCGTCGTCAACGACGACGTGCTCTCGCGGCTTGGACGGGCGGCGCTCGCTTCCGGCGATCGCGCCGCGGCCGCCGAGGCGTACCTTCGCGTCTACTACGACTACCCCGTGACTGACGCCGCGGCCAATGCTTTGAAGGCGCTCGATTCGCTTGCCGACGTGCCAGCCCGCCGCGGTCCCGGTGCGGAGCTGGGAAGGGCAGCGACACTCTTCGGCGCCCGCCGCTGGGCCGACGCCCGCTCCGCTTACAGCGCAATCCGCCACGAGGTCTCAGGCGACGACCGCCAACTGGTCGAGCTGAGGCTCGCCGAGTGCGACTACTACCTGCGGAAGTACAAGACGGCGATCGACGCGCTCCAGCCGCTGCTCGAGAGCCGAGTACAGGGCGCCGAAGCGCGGTTCTTCCATCTCAGCGCGCTCCGCGAGTTGGGCCGTGACGACGACTACGTCGCGCAGGTCCGGTCGCTCGTCAACGACTTCCCGGACAGCTCGTGGTCGGAGGAAGCCCTCGACGATCTCGGGACGCACTACATCCTGGCCAATCGCGACGATCTGGCTGCCGAGACGTTTCGCGAGCTGCACGAGAAGTTCCCGTCGGGCCCGCGGGGGGAGCGCGCCGCGTGGAAATACGGCTGGTGGAGCTACAAGAACGGTGAGTACGCGGAAACGGCGCGTGTGTTCGAGAGCGCCGCCCTCACGTTCCCGCGCTCGAACTACAGGCCGTCCTTCCTGTACTGGGCCGGCCGGTCTCTCGGGAAGCTCGGCGAGGCCTCCAGCGCGCAGGCCCGGCTCCGGCTCACGTTCACCGACTACGGGAGTTCCTACTACGGTCGTCTGGCCGCCTCGCAGCTCCCGCGCGACGTCCGGATCGCGGCGCTCCCTGCCGTTCACCAGCGGCCAGCCGCCGAACAGGTCGATCTTCCTACGATCCACCTGGTCCGTTTGCTCCTCGCCAACGGTTTCTTCGATGATGCGGTGAACGAGCTGAGGTACGCGCAGCGCGTCTGGGGCAGTTCGCCGGCGATCGAGGCGACGATCGCGTGGGCCTACAGTCGGAAGGGAGAGCTGCGCCGGGCGATAAGCCTGATGCGGCGCGCCTACCCGCAGCACCTCACGGCCGCCGGGGAGGAGCTGCCCACGGAGATCCTGCAGGTGATCTTCCCGCTGACCTACTGGGATCTGATTCGGAAGCACGCCGCGGCGCGCGAGCTGGATCCGTACCTGGTTGCCGCGCTGATTGCCCAGGAATCCACGTTCGATCCGAAGATCCGGTCGGCGGCCAACGCCTGGGGACTGATGCAGATCGTGCCCGCGACCGGACGCCGCCTCGCGCCCTCGGCTGGCATCCGCCGCTTCAGGACGTCGATGTTGACCGACCCCGAGATCAACGTCCGGATCGGGACGTTGTACTTCTCGCGCCTCCAGCGCCAGTTTGGCGGCACGCATTACGCCCTGGCGGGCTACAACGCCGGAGAGAGCCGCGTCGTGCGATGGAAGGCCGAACGCCCGGGCCTCGATCAGGACGAGTTCATCGACGACATTCCGTTTCCCGAGACGCAGAACTACGTCAAGCGGATTCTCGGCACAGCCGAGGACTACCGGCGTCTCTACGGGAAAGGCGGCGGCGGCAAGCCCATCCCCGTGCCGCGATCGACCACGCGCGCCGGCGGCTAGTGTCCCGTATCAGTAATACGCGACATAATTCGCGGGCGGCGCATCCCGCCTCGCTGCGGTGCTCGTCGCTCAGATATGCCCAATATCCTCGCTCCTCGCGCCTTGCGATCCGGGCGCGGCGCTCCGCGACTTATGCCACGTATCACTGATACGGGACACTAGCAGGCCGCTGAAAAGGCCCGGCCTGATGGGCAATGGCCAATGGGCCATGGCAAACAGTCGTATCTGGCCCATGTCCCATTGCCCATCTGCCATTCAGGATGCGTTTTGAGTCCCCCGCTTGTGCCGGTGCGTCATCCGCCGTACAACTACACCTCACGTGCGCACATCCCGGTTCGCGGTTGCTGCGGCTGCGCTGGCGGCGGCGCTCTCGGCGTGGCTCTCGCAGAGCACGATTGCGGTCGCCGCGCCTGACGGCCCGCGCATCGCGCTCCTGCCGATCTCGGCGTTCACCGTCCTCCTTGCGGCGTCAGCCGGCGCGATTGTCGTTCTTCTCTCGCGAGCCGCCCCGCTCACGCCGGTCTGGCTCCTGGGTCTGACCGTGCTGCCCTGGCTGCCGGTCGACGTTCCGGCCCCGTGGCTCATATGGTCCGGTCCACTGACATTGATCGTGTGGCTGGCCGTCTTCTGGATCATGGCGCGGCGCGCGCCGCTGCGGATCACCATCTTGTTCGCGGCCAGCGCCCCCCTCCGGGCCGGACTGCTTGCCCTGCTGCTCTTCTCCGTCGCCGCGTGGCGCGCCGCGCCGGCCGTGCCCGGCGGCGACGAGCCGCACTACCTGGTCATTACCCAGAGTCTGCTCTACGACGGCGACCTGAGGATCGAGAACAATCACCGGCGGGGGGACTACCAGGCGTACTTTGCGGGGCAGCTGCGTCCGGACTATCTCCGTCGCGGGCGCGACGGGGAGATCTACTCGATTCACGCGCCGGGCGTGTCGGCGCTCGTGCTGCCGGCCTTTGCCCTGGGCGGCTATCGAGGGGTCGTGGTCTTCCTGCTGCTCGTGGCGGCCGCGGCCAGCGCGCTCCTCTGGCATGTCGTCTGGCTGGCGGCACGGAGCAGGCCGGCCGCATGGTTCGGGTGGGCGGCTGTGACGTTATCGGCGACGACGGTGTTCCACAGCTTCACGGTTTACCCGGACGGCCTGGGGGGCGTCCTCGTGCTGACGGGCATCTGGGCGCTTCTTCGTACGGAAGAGGAGCGGGTGACTGTTTCGACGAGCGTCTGGCCGTGGGGGCTGCACGGCGCAGCCCTGGCGCTTCTACCCTGGCTGCACTCGCGTTTTGCGCTGCTGGCCGGGAGCCTCGGCGCGCTGGTGCTGCTGCGGCTCGGGCGCGCGCCGAACCCTGCCGCCAAGGCAGCGGCGTTTCTCGTCGTTCCGGCGATCAGCGCGCTGGGGTGGGTGGGCTACTTTGTCGCGATCTACGGGTCCCCGGATCCTTCGGCGCCCTACGGTGCGGCGCGGATGGGTTCGCTCGCGTCGATTCCAGGGGGACTGGGCGGGCTGCTCTTCGATCAGCGGTTCGGGCTGCTGGCAAACGCACCCGTGCTGCTCTTCGGGATTGCCGGCCTCATCGCGATGCTGCGGCGGGCTTCGGGCATGCGCCGGCTCGCGATCGAGCTGCTGTTCGTCATCGTTCCGTACCTGCTGACCGTCACGAACTTCACGATGTGGTGGGGCGGCTGGAGCGCGCCGGCCCGGTTTGCGGCGCCGATCCTGCCGGCCCTGGCGGTGTCGAGCGCTGGCGCGTGGCTGGTCCTCCGTGATCGCGCGACGAGGACGCTGGCGATCGGCGCGCTCGGGCTGACGGCCTTCATCACGGTTGTGCTCGTGGTTCCCGAGCACGGGCGGCTGGCGTTCAATACGCGGCTGGCCCCTGCGCTCTGGCTCGACTGGCTTTCACCGCTCGCGAGTCTGGCGCAGGGGGCTCCGGACTGGTTTCGCGGCTCGCGACACGATTACGTCACCGACGTCGCGATCTGGGGCGCGTTCATGGCGGCGGCATGGCTCGGGCTCCGCTGGCTCGCCGCGGGACCTCGCCTCGGGAATCCCGCGTCGTTCGCCACGGCGGCGGTCGCGGCGTGCGCGCTGTGCGCGATGCTGGCGCTGGCGACGGTCTGGGCGCGCTATGGGGCCGCCGGCGCGGTGTCGACGGCGGCGCAGATGTCCTGCCTGCGTGTCCTTGCCGCCGACGGAGAGGTGATCGCGCTTCGACTGACGCCGCCCGGCGTGCTCGATCGTGCCCAGGTGCCGTCGATGATGAGGATCACCGGCACGCCGCGAGCGGTCGGAGAGCGGGGAGCGGGCAGGGACGACCGCCCGCTGCTCGTCATTCCGGCGATGCCAGCAGGGCGCTACCGGATCAGGCCGCGCGCCCGGGGTGAGGGCGGCTGGCTGATGATCGGCATCGCGCAGGATCAGTTCTCCGTGCGGACGGAGCGCATCGCGTCGCCGCCCGAGCCGATCATCGTCGATTTCCCGGTCGACGTCCGCGCGCTCATCGTGCGCGGGGACGAGCGGGCGCGCCAGGTCGTCCGCCGGATCGATGTCGAGCCGTTGTCGCTCGTCGCCGCCAACCGGCGCCTGACGCCGGGCTTCGCGCGGCGCGCGGCGCGGTACGGCGCGCACACGGTCTTCTTCCTGGACGATGACAGCTATCCCGAGCCGGAGGCCTTCTGGGTCGGCGGCAGCCGCGACTCGTCGATTGTCGTGCAGCCGGATTCACCGGACGGAGCAATCGACCTCTTTCTTCGCAACGCCCCCGTCACCAATCGCATCGTCATCGAGTCGGGGCCCTGGCGGGAACAGCTCGACCTCGCGCCCGGAGAGACCCGCCGCATGTCGATCAGGTGGGACCGCACACGCGGGGCGGCGCCGCTCCGCTTCGAGGTCGAGGCCGGCTTCAGGCCGTCGGAGGTGGAGCCGGACAGCGCCGACGAACGTTATCTGGGCGTGTGGGTGCAGATTAGATAAGGAACAAGGAAGAAGGAAGAAGGAACGAAGACCCCGCGCAATCCGTGCGCAGAGCACTGCGAGTGTTCCGTTTTCCTTTAGAATCGCACGATCCCGCCGAAGTAGAGTCCCTTGATGCTGAAATCGCCCTCGTCGCCCTCCACCTTGTAGAACACCTGCAGCGACCGGTAGCCGGCCTGGAAGCCGAAGTTGTCCGTGAAGTTCACCGTGCCGTAGATATCGAAGTCGTAGTAGCGGCCGCTGTAATCCTCGTCGATGCTATCGGGCCACTTGAAGGCGCTGAATTCGCCCGTGATCGAGATGTTCGATGTGACATATCCGCGGCCGACGACGCCGATCGCGGGAATGGGGGCGCGGGCGCGAACCGATTCGCTGAGCGGCAGGTTCGTGCTGGCAATGGATGCCTCGACGTCCGTGTACTTGACGTCGAGGAGGAGTCCTACGAAGAAGCGGTCGCGGTAGAGGAAGTCGTACTCGTAGCCGAACCTGTAGGCTCGCCACGTGAGCTGGCTTTCGACCGGGACCGACACCGGAAAGCGGGTGCCGGCGAAGGTGATGTCCCGGTTCAGGATCGACCGCGAGCTGTATTTGATCGGCGTGTACTCGAAGCGGAACTTGTGCCTGGTCGCGGGCCGCCCCACGACGCGCATCTGCGTCATGCGCTTCGTTTCGATGCCGAGGTCCTCGTTGAAGTCGATGCGGCTTCCGATGATCTGAAGCGATTCGCTCGTGACGAAGAGTTCGGGCGTCGGATTCCAGAAGAACCCCGACAGCTCGACGTGGTAGTTCTCCCCGGTGGCCCTGCCGGATCCGCCGAACGTATATTGAGCGCTGGCGGAGCCGGCCGCCAGCATGCAGAGCACCACGAGTGCGGCAACACGTGTGCGCATGAATCCACCCGCCCCGGAAATTTGTTGCTGAATGACGAGTTCTCCGACAGAATGCCGGGAGCCTGCTGGGAAAGGCGGCTTCAGGATAGCACGGTTTCGGGTCGTTGCAGCACCCGGCTGCGGGCGGTATACTCGCAGAACTCGGGGACGCATACATGCCGCGACATGCTCCAGGTGGTCCGCACGCACCTCAGGTCGAGCGGGCGTACCACAACATCAAGGCCGGGATCGTCGAAGGGCGCTACGTCCCGGGCGCGCCCCTTTCCGAGGTGATGCTCGCGCGCGAGCACGGCATGAGCCGGACCCCGGTTCGCGAGGGTCTCGCCCGTCTCTGGCAGGAGCGGTACCTGGACCGCGTGGTCGGCCACGGCTACTTCGTCGCACGGGTGACCGTCCAGTCCATCCACGAGACGTTCGACGTGAGGCGTCTGCTGGAGGGCGCGGCCGCGGCGCGCGCGGCAGAGCTCGCGGCGCCCGAGGACATCACCGAGTTGCGGCGTCTGGCGGTCCTGCCGCCCGGCCCGGGGAGCGACCGGAGCAGCACGAGCGAGGAGCCGACCGCCTACCGCCACGCCGAGGCAGCGAACTTCCGGTTCCACATGGCCATCGCCGGGGCCGCGCGCAACTCGCTCGCCCGCGACCTGATCGAGCAGTGCCTCGCCCAGGTCGATCGGTTCATGTCACTCGGCGTGCAGTTCGGGCCGTTCCAGGCCGCTGCCACCGACGCCCACCTCGAGATCGTCGAGGCCATCGCCGCCCGGGACTCCCAGACGGCCCGCAAGCGGATGGAAGAACACCTCGACACCGGCAGTCGCCTGATGAAGGACGCCCTGCTCCGCGGACAGCTCGCCGTCGTCGGCCTTCAGTAATCCGGCATTCCGCTTGCTGTTCTCCCATATACCCCCCCGGCTGCGTGGGGTATACCCAATGAATACCGCTGGAAAAACGGCTTGCAGAACCCCTGAATTCAATAGTCAGGAGCTGTGAGTCCGGCTTTCTGGATGCCGGGATGGATGGAGGGACGAGAGATGCGGGGGCTCCGGTGTGTACCGGACGCGTAACGCGCTTTCGAGGGTCGTAGACAATCGCTCCGGAGGAGACAGGCTATGAAGTTCCGCAGGTTGGTCTGGGCTGTCGCGGTGCTGCTTGCGAGTGCCGGCAGCGCGGCTGCACAGCAGGGAACGACGGAGGTGCGGGGGCGGGTGGTCGACGCGCAGGGCGGCGTGCTGCCCGGCGTCGCGGTCATCGTCCGCAACCAGGACACCGGGATGTTCCGGGAGACCGTCAGCAACGCCGACGGCACGTACTTCGTCAGCGGGATCGTGCCCGGCACGTACGAGATCGCGGCTGAACTGTCGGGATTCAAGAAGTACAACCGACCGGATGTGAAGCTGGAGATCGGCAGGACGACAACCATCGACGTCACCCTGGAAGTGGGCACGGTCGAGGAGGTCGTCACCGTCACGGCAGAATCGCCCATCCTGGATCTCACTTCGAAGGAAGTCGGCGGAACGGTCAGCGCCCGGGAACTGGTCGAGCTGCCGTCGGTCAACAGAAACTTCGTGGGCTTCGTAGGCCTGCTTCCGGGAATCATCCCGTCGATCAGCACCGAGTCGTTCGGGAGCGACTCGATCACCGTTAACGGGCAGGACGCGCGCAACAACAACTACCTGCTCGACGGCGCCAATAACAACGACGACGTGATCGGCCAGCGGGCCGGGACGCAGGCGCGCACGCCGCTCGAGGCCGTGGCGGAATTCCAGGTCCTGACCAACCAGTTCGACGCGGAGTTCGGGCGGACGGCCGGCGCCATCATCAACGCCGTGACCAAGCAGGGCAGCAACCAGTTCCGCGGCAGCGGCTTCGTCTTCACGCAGGACGCGAGCCTGACGGCGAAGGACTACTTCGCCGAGAAAAACAACGATCCGAAGCCCGACACCTCCCAGTGGCAGTGGGGAGGCACGCTGGGCGGTCCCGTCATCCAGAACCGGGCGCACTTCTTCGGCAGCCTGGAGCGCGTGAGGATCGACGAGGGCATCACGATCAACATTCCGGCGCGGCCGGAGTTCAACACCACGACCATCGAGGAGACGCGCGTCTGGAACACCGTGGCGCGCTTCGATCATCAGATCAACGCCAGCCACACGTGGGGCGTCCGGTGGCTGCGGGAGTACTCTCCGCAGTTCAACCAGATCATCGGCAACGTCACGCTGGCAGCCTCTCGGGAGGAGAACGACCTCGATCAGACCGTGGTTGCCACGCTGAACTCGGTGCTCACCAACACCCGCGTGAACACGCTGCGCCTGGCCTGGACGCAGGAGGACGTCGCCTTCGCGAATCCCTGCTTCAACGGCAACGGGCGCAACCAGGGAGCGTGTCTTCCTGCGCTGGCCTTCCAGACGTTCACGGACCAGCAGAGCACGGTGGCGCAGGCCCGCGTCAACGACGCGTTTCAGATTGAGGACACCCTCTCGTGGTTCGTGCCCGGCAGAAGAGGGGATCACGACATCAAGGTCGGGGTGCAGTGGCAGTACTCGCAGTCCGAGAACAGCACCCAGGACAACCTGAACGGGACGTTCAACTTCGGTCTCAGCAACGCGCCGTTCGATCCCGCCGATCCGCGGACCTATCCGGAGCGTTTCTCGATCCGGGTGCCTGGCGAGGGGGGCAGCTTCAACAAGTCGAAGTACTTTGCGGCCTTCTTCCAGGACAAGTGGAAGCTGACCAGCCACCTGACGCTGAGCCTCGGTTTGCGGTACGACCTGGAAGTGATTCCCGTTCCGGAAATCGACAATCCGATGTTCGACAGTCCGGACGACCATCCGGTGGACAAGAACAACTTCCAGCCGCGGGTCGGCCTCGCCTACGACATGGCCGACGGCCGGAGCGTCGTGCGCGCGGGGTACGGCCGCTTCTACGACAAGACGCACTTCGAGCTGATCAACGGGATCTACACCGGCACGGTGTTCGCCACGTCGTTCAACCGCAACTTCCCGCTGAACAACTTCGATCCCGGGCCGCGCAACGGAAACTTCCCGACGGATCCGTTCCTGGTCAACGGTCCGGTCATCACCGACCAGATGCGGGCAGCGCTCGCCGCGCAGTTCCCGCCGGGCCAGGTCATCCGGAACACGGGGGCGACCTGGGACAGTCCCGATCGCCGCATGCCCCACACCGACCAGGTGACCGTGGGCTACGAGCGCCAGCTCGGCACCGGCTTCTCGGTCAGCGCCGACTACGTCCACGCGTTCAGCCGCGATCTGCTCATGTTCCGCGAGCTGAACCCGACGCTGCGCGCCACGCCGATCGTCGCGCAGTCGCCGAACGTGCGCCAGGGGAGCGACCTGCTGCGCCAGGCGACCGCGGAGCTGCAGGAGATCTACCCGGGCTTCGCGCCCTTCACGACGGGCGTGGTCATCCCCGTGAACGTCGGGAGGACAGATTACGACGCGCTCCTGATGCAGCTCGAGCGGCGTTTCAGCAACAACTACAGCGCGCGCGTCTCGTACACGTATTCCTACTCGCGCGGCAACACGACCGGCCAGGGCCTCCCGACGAGCGGCTTCCAGGTGCTCGACGACCTGCACCTCGATCGCAACGAGGGACGGACCAACATCGACGTGCCGCACAACCTGGTCATCAGCGGGACCGCCATCGTGCCGCGCACGGGCGGCCTTTCGGTGAGCTGGATCGCGCGGGCGCTCAGCGGCAGGCCGTTCAGCCTCACCAACGGCACCATCGATCCGGACCTCAACGGATCGCAGGTCGAGCCGCTGGCCGCCGCCACCTACTCGGGATCGGGTGAGGATGCCTACACCGTCGACAACTACAAGAGCGAACGCAACGGCGCCCGCGGGCCGGGGTTCTTCAAGCTGGACCTCCGGTTCGGGTACAAGGTACCGATGAACGGCCGCACGCTGGACGTGTTCGCCGAAGTGTTCAACCTGACCGATCGGGTGAACTTCGCGAACCCGAGCGGCAACCAGGCCAACGCGAACTTCCTGCTGCTGACCGGCTATTCGACGAGCACGACGCCGCGCACGGTGCAGTTCGGCGCACGCTTCGCGTTCTGACGCGCGCGGCGGAGGTGGAGGAGGGGGCCTTTGGCCGGAAGGCCTGGGTCCCCTCGTTACTTGGTTTGCCGTGGGGCCCCACCCCCACGGCCTGTCAGCCCTCGCATCAACGCCCAACTT
>DATIEW010000218.1:0-2972 GCA_035455585.1 Vicinamibacterales bacterium
ACATTGATGAACACGCGCTCCATCGGCAGGCTGACGCGCTTGCACGCGGCCTCGATGATGCGGAGATTGGCCTGGTGCGGGATGAACAGGCTCACGTCGTCGGCGGTGAAGCCGTTGCGGGTGAGGATCTTCTCGGCGCACTCGGCGAACATCCGCACGGCCACCTTGAAGACCTCGTTGCCTTTCATCTTGGCGTAGTGCATCCGCTGCGCGACCGTTTCCGCGGTGGCCGGGTGGCGGGAGCCGCCGCCGGGCATGTAGAGCAACTCCCAGTACTGCCCGTCCGAGTAGAGATCGACGTCGATGATGCCGCGGTCATCCTCGGTGGCTTCCAGCACGGCGGCGCCGGCCGCGTCGGCGAGCAGGATGCACGTGCCGCGGTCGGTGAAGTCGGTGATCTTGGACAGCGTCTCCGCCCCGATGCACAGCACCCGCCGGTACTTGCCCGTCTGGATGAACTGGGCGCCGGTCACCATGCTGTAGACGGAGCCGGCGCACGCGGCCATCAGGTCGACCGACCCGGCCCGCCGGCAGCCGAGCCGGTGCTGCACGATGTTGCCGACCGAAGGGAAGACCATGTCGGGGGTCGTGGTGCCCACAACGATGAACTCGATGTCCTCGGGCACGAGATTCGCGCGCTCCAGCGCCTGCTGGGCGGCCTTGACGGCCAGGTCGCTCGTCGCCTCGCTCTCGTCGGCGATGTGCCGCTGCCGGATGCCAGTGCGCTGGACGATCCACTGGTCGCTGGTCGCCACCATCTTCTCGAGGTCGGCATTGGTCAGCACGCGCTTGGGCGCGTAGGCCCCCACGCCCACGATCCTGGCCCGCGTCATTCCCGGCCCCCCTCCCGACCGCCGCGCGTGATCTCGGCCTCCAGCGCGGCCTTGATGTGCTCGTTGAGGCCGGCCTCGGCCCACTCCGCCGCCACCCGCACGGCGTTCTTGATGGCCTTCACCGGTGACGCCCCGTGGCAGATGATGGCGGCCCCGTCGATGCCGAGCAGCGGGGCGCCGCCCATCTCGGTGTAGTCCACGCGCTTGCGGAACCGGGCGAACGCCGGAACCGCCAGCGCGGCGCCCACCTTGGAGCGGAGATCACGCGTGAGCTCTTCCTTGATCATGGCCCCCACCATCTCGGCCAGACTCTCGGAGATCTTGAGCGCGACGTTGCCGGTGAAGCCGTCGGTGACCACCACGTCGCAGTTGCCGTTGTAGATGTCACGACCCTCGATGTTGCCGATGAAGTTCAGGCGCGACTCCTTCAGCAGGTCGTAGGACTCGCGCGTGAGGTCATTGCCCTTGCCCTCCTCCTCGCCCACCGACAGCAGACCCACCCGCGGCCGCTCCAGGCGGAGGATGTCGCGCGCATAGACGTGGCCCATGATCGCGAACTGGAAGAGGTGCCAGGGCTTGGGCGTGATGTTGGCGCCGGCGTCGATGAGGACGGTGAACCCGCGCAGGCTGGGGAGCACGGCGGCGATGGCGGGCCGGTCGATCCCGCGCAGGACGCCGATGACGAACATCGAGATGGCCATGGCGGCGCCGGTATTGCCGGCGGAGATGAACGCGGCCGCCTTGCCATCGCGGACCAGCTCGGCGGCGACGCGCAGCGAGGAGTCGCGCTTGCGCCGCAGAGCCAGCGAAGGGCTCTCGGCCATGCCGACGACCTCGGAGGCGTGGCGCACCTCGAGACCGAGAGCCTCGGCGCCGAGGCGCGCAACCTCGCCGTCGATGGCCTGACGGTCGCCGACGAGGATGACGGACGACGCGAACTCTCGTACCGCGGCGACCGCGCCTTCGACGACGACAGCAGGGCCGTGATCGCCGCCCATGGCGTCGACGGCGATCTTCATGCGTTCACCGGCTCGCCTCGCCCGCGACCACCCGTTCGGCGCGCGGCGGCGCTACGCCGTCTCGATGGAGAGGACCTCGCGGCCCTTGTAATACCCGCAGTGGGGGCAGATCCGATGCGGCAGCTTGCTCTCCCGGCACTGGGGGCACACCGCGCGCGTGGGCGCGGCCAGCTTGTAGTGCGTGCGGCGCTTGCGCCCGCGCGCACGGGAGTGGCGTCGTTTCGGCAGCGGCATGACGGAACGTCCTTTCTGTCGGCCCGGAGGATCTCAGTTGGTGTGCCGGGCGGCGAGGTCGCCCAAAGCGGCCAGGCGCGGGTCGGGCGGGCGCTGCGCGCACGTGCACGCCACGACGTTGCGATTGGCGCCACACGCTGCGCACAGGCCCCGGCAGTCGGGCCGGCACAGCGGCTTCATGGGCAGGGCCAGCGTGGCCTCGTTCGCCACCACCCGGGCCAGGTCCAGCTCGTCGTTCTCGTAGAAGTCGACGTCGAGATCGTCGGCGCCCAGCTCGACGGTGTCGGCGCCGGACGGCTTGGGCACCACCCGCACGTCGACGTCGGCATCGATGCGCCCGGAGAACGTCTCGACGCAGCGACCGCATGTGAGCAGCACCGTCGCGGCCAGCCGGCCACGCACGAACACGTCGGGACCGTCGGGCTCGATCTCGAGCGCGATGGACTCGAGCCGCCACGTGGGGTCGTTCAGGGCGTCGGCGAATGCCGCGACATCGTCGATCCGGAGCCCTTGCTCTTCGAGCTCGGATACGCGGATGATCATGGCTCCTGCATCCCTCGACGGGCCTCTCGCGCGATCCGAGAGGACCTCGTAAGTCTATGTCATTAAAGAAGTTTTCAAGTAAACCGGCTCAGTATAGCGACGGGGTCCCGGCAAGTCAAGGTGTTTGACCGCGTTTCGACCCTTTGGTACCCTCACGCCGACCAGTCTCCGGAGGGGACGAAGCATGTCCAACGTCTTCAAGACCGCATTGCTCCTGGCGGTGCTGACCGTGATGCTCGTCCTGCTCGGCGGCGCGATCGGCGGGCGCCAGGGCATGGTCATCGCGTTCATTCTGGCGCTGGCGATGAATCTCGCGAGATTTCGCGAGCTACTGATGAAGCTG
>DATIEW010000219.1:0-7547 GCA_035455585.1 Vicinamibacterales bacterium
CGACGACGTCGGCGACGTCTCCCTTGCGCTCGCGAAGGTAGCCGTCGTGGGCCTGATCGAAGAGCGACGAGATCTGATCGAGCGCGCGCTGGAGCGCCGATTCCGCGTTCAGGCGGTCGTTCCGGATGATGTTCCGCGCCCGCTCGACCAGCATCGCGTCGTCGAGCATCAGGAGCTGGGCGTCGAAGAGGTACGCGTGGTCGGGCCCGGCCGTACCGGCGATTCGCTCCTTGATCTGCTGAATCTGCTCTCTCGAGCGCGCACGCGCGTCGTCGAGCCGCTCCAGCTCGCGCTCGATGAGGAACGCCGGCACGCGGAAGCCGAGATTCCGGCTGCCGTGCCTGAGCACCAGCGCTCGGCCGATGCCGATGCCGGGCGAGACGCCGAGGCCCTTCAGACGCATCGCGACTCGTCGAAGCCGTGAGCCACGAGCGTCCTCAACGCGTCCACGGCCTGCTGTTCGTCCGGCCCCGCGACGGCGATCGTGATGGTGGTGCCCTGCGCGGCGGCGAGCAGCAGCAGGCCCATGATGCTCTTTCCGTCCATGTCCCTGCCTCCGCGAGACACGCGGACCGAGGAGGTGTAGGCGCTGGCGGTGTGGACAAACCGCGCCGCGGCGCGCGCGTGCAGCCCGAGCGGGTTGGTGATCGTCACCTCGCAGCGGATCACGCCTTCTCCCCTCGCAGGAGATCGGACGCCACCCAGATGGCATTGCGGCCGTCCTCGCGCGTCTCGCGCGCGAGCGTCAGCAGATCGCTCTGCCCGGGCGGCCGCGCCAGCCTGAGCAGCATCGGCAGGTTCACGCCGGTGACCACCTCGATCCAGGGGCTGACGAACGTCACCGCGAGATTCGCCGGCGTGCCGCCGAACATGTCCGTGAGCACGAGCACACCCGGCGGGGGCTCGTTCTCCCCCGCTGCCGCCGACGCCTGCACCTTGGCGATCGCGCGCCCGATCTCCTCCTTCGCGTGCTCCACGTCGTCGTGCCAGCCGATCGAGACGGCGGCAAGGTGCGGCAGATCGCCGACGATCATCTCGGCTGAGTTCACCAGCTCCGTCGCGAGCTGTCCGTGGGTCACGACGACGACTCCAATCTTCATGCTGCCAGCACCAACCCTCCTGAACTCCTGATCTCCTGTCCAGTCCGGTCGAGCCGCGGCGCTCAGTCGGCGGCGGCGTCCCGGTGCGTCACGCGGATCCTCACACCCTTCAGCCCCGACAGCCCCTTTCTCAGCGCCTCCGCAATGGCCACCGATCGATGGCGGCCGCCGGTACATCCGATGCCGATCGTCAGATAGGCCTTTCCTTCCTGCACGTAGCGCGGGATGAGGAACTTCAGCAGGTTCAGCGTGTGCCGCAGAAACTCGTGCGTGGCATCGAACCGCTCCACGTACCGCTTCACCTCCCGGTCGCGCCCCGTGAGGGAACGCAGACCGGGAACGAAGTGCGGGTTGGGCAGGAAGCGTACGTCGAACAGCAGGTCCGAATCCACCGGGATGCCATGCTTGAAGCCGAAGCTCAGGATCGTGACGACGAGCCGGGGCCCGGGGGCGCCGCCGCTCGCCACGCCGGTGAACACCTGCCGGAGGTCGTGCACCGTCATCTCGGTCGTGTCCACGACGTGATCGGCCATGCGCCGGATCCGCCGCATGGCCTGGCGCTCTTCGCGGATGCCCTCGATGGCGGAACGGTCCGGCGCCAGCGGGTGCGGGCGGCGCGTCTCGCTGAACCGGCGCACCAGAGCGCTCTCGGAGGCTTCCAGGAAGATGAGGACGGGGCTGAGATGGCGCAGGCTCCGAAGCCTCGCGTAGATCGGGGGAAAATCGGTCAGCAGCCGTCCCTCGCGCACGTCGACGACAACGGCCGCCCGGGAGATCTCGCTGCCCGCGCGCAGCGTCAGCTCGGCCAGCATCGGCAGGAGCGTCACCGGGAGGTTGTCCACGCAGAAGTAGCCGAGATCCTCCAGCGCCCGGATCGCCTGCGACTTACCGGCTCCCGACAGACCTGTCAGCACGACGAACCGCGACTGTACGGCCGTCCGCGCGGCGCGCCGCGCCGCGCGGGGCTTCTCCCGCATGTCGTCAATCCGGCTCGATCAGCCCGAGGTTGCCGTCGCTGCGGCGGTAGAGGATGCCGATCGCGTCGGTCTCGGCGTTGCGGAAGACGACGAACGTCTCCGATCCGGACTCGACGCGCAAGGCGGCGTCCTCGACCGACATCGGCTTCACGGCGTACCGCGTTGCCCGGATGACGCGGCGGGCCGGCGCGGAACCTTCGGCGTCCACGGGGGCCGCCGCCTCTCCTGCCGGGAGACGCCGGCGCTTGCGCTCGCCCCACTTGCTCTTGAGGGTCTGCGCCTGCTGTTCGATCTTGAGTGACGCCTGCCGGACCGACAGCGGCCACGCGTTGCCCTCGCCCAGCCCGCGGAGCATGTGGTCGCCGCGGGCGTGGATGACGATCTCGGTCCGGTGGCGGTATTTCTCCCTGGTGAGAATCACCTGGGCGGAGATCACATGGTCGTTGAGCAGCCGGCCGAGTTTCGCCAGGCGCTTGTCGATGAGGTGACGGAGCGGCGCCGTGATTTCGACGTGCCGGCCTGTGATGTCGAGTCGCATGACGTGAGCGTGAAGCCTCGCTCCGAAGCCTTCAGCCCCGGTCGTGCTGGGAGCGGACAGTCTGGAAGCCTGGAGCTAGAACAGCACCTTTCTCTGATTGGATGTCGGAATCTTCAGTTCCTCGCGGTACTTGGCGATCGTGCGCCGCGCGAGCATCAGGCCTTCCTTCTGGAGGATGCTGACGATCTTCGAGTCGCTGAGCGGCTTGCGCGGGTCCTCGTTCTCGATGATCTTCCGTATGCGCTGCTTGATGGTGACCGACGAGACGCTCTCGCCGAACGAGCTGCTGATGCCGCTGTGGAAGAAGTACTTCATCTCGAACACGCCCTGCGGCGTGTGCATGTACTTGTTGTTCACGACGCGGCTGACCGTGGATTCGTGCATGCCGATGTCGTTGGCGACGTCGCGGAGCACGAGCGGCCGGAGGTACTCGATGCCGTGATCGAGAAACTCGCGCTGGAAGTTGATGATGCTGGTGGCCACCTTGTGAATCGTCTTCTGCCGCTGGTCCACCGATTTGATCAGCCACAGCGCCGAGCGGAACTTGTCCTTGACGTAGGCGCGCGTCTCGTCGTTGGATTCCCCGCCGCTCTTGTCGAGCAGCCGCCGGTAGACCGGTGAGATACGCAGCTGCGGCAGCCCCTCCTCGTTGAGCGCAGCCACGTACTGATCCTCGACCTTCACGACGTAGACGTCGGGGATGACGTACTGCGACTGGAGCGGGTTGTAGCGGCTGCCGGGCTTGGGATCGAGGTTCCGAATCACCTCGACGTGCTCCTTGAGATCCTCGATGCTCATCGCGAGCTTGCGGGCGATCTCGGGGATCTGGTGGTTCTGCAGCAGCCGCAGGTGCTCGGTGACGATCTTCTCGGCGGGCGTGCCTTCCAGCCCGATGTGCCGCAGCTGGAGCCAGAGGCACTCCTGCAGATCACGCGCGGCCACGCCGATCGGGTCGAACGTCTGGACGTGCTGCAGCGTTTTCTCCACCTCGGCGACCGGCCAGTCTCCCATCGCCGCGATCTCCTCGACGGAGGCCACCAGGTACCCATCGTCGTCGAGATTCCCGATGATCGCGGTGCCGATCTCGCGCATCCGCTCGTCGTCGGTCTGGATCGACAGCTGCCAGAGCAGATGGTCCGACAGCGAGCCGCTCGTCGAGAGCGTGTTCTCGATCGGCGGCAGCTCCTTCACCTCCGAGGGCGTGCGCGACCGGTACCCGTCGTCCAGGTAGTCGCCGAAGAAGTACTCGTAGTCGGCGTCGTCCCAGGCGTCGGTCTTGTCCGCCGCCGGCTTGTCCGCCTCCGGCTTGTCGGCCTGCTGCTGTTCGGCGGGCTGGAGCTCCTCGGTCGGCACCTCCTCGAGGAGCGGGTTCTCGACCATTTCCTGGTTCAACAGGTCCGCCAGCTCGAGGGTCGACATCGGCAGCAGCTTGATCGCCTGCTGGAGCGATGGCGTGAGAATGAGCTTCTGAACGAGCTTGGTGTGGAGTTTCTGCTGAATCGCCATGGGTCGCCAGTGCGCCTGCTCTCAATCTTAGTCCAATCGGAACTCGGCGCCGAGGTAAATCCGCTTGACCTCCTCATCGGCGGCCAGACTGTCGGGGGTTCCGCTGCGGAAGATGACGCCGTCGTGCACGATGTACGCGCGGTCGGTGATCCGCAGCGTCTCCCGGACGTTGTGGTCCGTGACCAGGACACCGATGCCCCTGGCCTTGAGGTGAAAGATGATCTTCTGAATGTCCGCGACGGCGATCGGGTCGATACCCGCGAACGGTTCGTCGAGCAGCATGAACAGCGGTGAGATCACCAGCGCGCGGGTGATTTCGACCCGCCGCCGCTCGCCGCCGGACAGCGTGTAGGCCGGCGACCGTGCCAGCGGCGTCAGCCCCAGCTCGGCCAGCAGATCCCGCAGCCGCGCCCGGCGCGACGCGCCGTCGAGGTCGGTTGTTTCCAGGATCGCCAGGAGGTTCTGCTCGACGGTGAGCCCGCGAAAAATCGACGGTTCCTGGGGCAGATACCCGATGCCCTTCCGCGCCCGCACGTACATCGGGTCCCCGGTGACGTCCTGGCCGTCGAGCAGCACTCGACCCGAATCGGGCGCCGTCAAGCCGACGACCATCGAGAACGTCGTGGTCTTGCCCGCGCCGTTCGGACCGAGCAGGCCCACGACTTCGCCCGAGGCGATGTCGAGGCTGACACCCTTGACGACCGTGCGTCCGCCGAAGGACTTCGTCAGGGTGTCGGTGCGAAGCGTCGCCATTCAGTCGCGACGCTCCGTCGGACACGGCACCGTCTCGGTCCTGAGGCGCAGCCCGTGCGCCCCTTCGCCCTGAATCGTATCAACCGCGCGCTGGAACTTCAAGCGTGCGGCAATGGTCTTCTTGCACGTCTGGCCCTCGCGATCGATGACTTCGACGGGAGTGCCCGTCAGCACGTACGTGTCCGTCGCCGCCGTGTAGATCAGTCGATCGCCCGAGGCGGTCCGCCGGTCCTCCACGACCGTGACACGGCCGTGCGCTTCGGCCCGCTCCAGTTCCTTGCCTCCTTCCTTCAAGTACAGGTCGATTCGCTCACCGGTGAGATCGCCCTGGGCGCCGGTCATCCTGGCAAGCGCGTCGTCCGACCCGGTGTACACGGCCAGCCGCTTCACGTTCTCGTACACGAAGGTGTCAGCGGTGCCGACGGTCTTCGTCGGCGTCCGCCGCTTCGTCTTCGGGTCCGTGTCCTCGAGCAGCATCGTGGTCGTCACACCCGTGCGGGCGGTCAGATCGCCGGAGCTGTCGTCGATCACGATCGTGTCGGCGTCGATCTGGGATCGATCCTGCCAGAGCCTCGCACTGCCGCTGTACGTGGCGACCGAAACGCCGTCGTACTCCAGCCTGTCGGCGGTGACGTTCACCGGACGATCCCCGCTCAACATCGCCGGCAGGCGTCCGCCCTTTCCTTCCTTCGCTCCCGCTTCTTGGCGCCGCGGGTGGATGGTGCTCCGCACGTTGGTTTCGGCCCGCAGCTTCCGGCTCTCCGGCGCCACCTGGATGGCGCGGGCCTGTACGACAATCTGCCCGTCGTTGACCGTCGGCGGCGGACCTGCCATGCCCTCGAGCGGCGTGAGCTCTATCCTATCGCCGCCCGGGACGTACACGGCCCTCGACGCCTCGGCGGTGAGCGTGGCGCCGTCAGTGAATCGTACGCCGCCCTGGAATTCGGCGCGCTCGAGCGAACCGAAGCCGGGCGCCGTCCCCGCGACGAGCTGCGCCGATCTGACGCTGCGATCGACCGCCGCCAGCGATCCGCGCGCGGCGCGGGTCTCGCGGTATTCCACGCCGCCAGCGAACGTGGCGCGCTCGATCCCGCTGCCCGGTGGCCCGCTCGCCTCGAGCCGGGCCGCGCGAATCTGCTTTGCCGGCACGTCGCGCTCCCCGGGGAGATCGACCTGCACGCTGCCGGTCGCCGACAGCGTGGTGACCGTGGTGCCGTCGGGCGCCAGTGACAGGTCGATGGACTGAGCGGCAATGCGCCTCTTCCCCCCGCCTGCCGGCAGGTCCACGACGCCGTCGTTCATGAGGTGCGCATGCTCGAGCGTGCGGCCGTCGGCCGCGTAGGTCAGGTCGATGTCGCGGGCCGACATCGACTGGGCCGTGGCCTCGTCGCCGGTGATGCGGCTCTGCCCCCGGAGCTGGGCCTGCTGGATGGTCTCGCCATCCGGCCGCAGCAGCACGGTGATCTCGTCGGCCTGGATGATCCTCCCATCGGTGACCACCCGCGGATCGCGTGCGAGCCTCAGGTAGTTCTCGCTGCGCACCATGCCGATGGACCCCGCCGTCACGTCCGCTGCACCGCTGCCGTCCTCGCCGGGCGCGATCGTGACGTGTGCCCGGTCCCGGAGCCACAGGACGTCGCTGTTCTTGTCGTAGGTCGCGCCGACGCCGCGGCCTCTCAGGCGGCCGCGCGAGAACTCGAGCGGGCCGGGCACGATCACCAGCCCTTCGCGATCCACGTACCGGGCTTCGCCCGCCGTCATGGCGATCCCGTCGCTCGTCGTGAGTCGGACGTCGCCGCGAAAATCAGCCGTTCCCAGGCCGTCAGCCGTCTGCGTGACGTCGGCCTCGCGGGCGGTGACCGTCACGCTGCGCCCGTTGCGATCCGGCAGCGTGAGCTCGACGCCCGCGAACGTCGTCCGCCCGTCCCGGTAGCCGAGGTGGCGCTTGAAGGTCAGTTTGAACGCCAGGGTGCCGTCTGGTCGCGCGGTCTCCAGCGACCCGCCATCAGGGTTCTCGAACGTCGCGTCGGCAGCCGTACGGCGTACGTCCTCGTTCGGCTCCGGCACTGCCGCGCGCTCGCGCATCGTGAACACGACGATCCCGGCAAAGGCCAGCACGGAGGTCGCTATCGCCAGCCGGGCGATCTGCTGCCATCGCATGAGAAGCCCCGGTAGAGTGTGCCGGGTGCGATCCCGTCAGCCGGCGTGCTCGATGCGGCCGGTGGACCCGGAGGAGTCGGGCCGGCACTTCACTATTCTACGCTGTCGAGGCTCTTGATATCGGCCACGCTGAGCTCGAGGAACGTCTCGCCCTGGAACTCGTTGCGCTCGAGCGAGAAGGCCAGATTGACGCCGCCGCGGTGCTGCTCGAAGAAGCCGGCGCGCTCGGCGGCGCGCCAGGCGATGGCGCGGAACCGGCGCCCGTGCTGGCTGAAGGTCATCTTGAGATGGCGGTCCTTGATCGCGCGCGGACCGTCGACGATCTCGACCGGTCCGGCATGGAAGACCGGCTTGGGATTCGCCAGGCCGAACGGGCCCATGGCCACCAGGCCGCGGACGAGATCCGGCGTGATCGCTTTCAGCGCGAGGGGACCGTCGATGCGGAGTCTCGGCCGCAGCTGATCGGGCTCGAGAACCTCGTCGGCGTGGGCGTTGATCCGCGCGCGGAACTCG
>DATIEW010000220.1:0-4082 GCA_035455585.1 Vicinamibacterales bacterium
GCTCGAGACCGTCCTCAACGGCTCGGACGGAGCGGCGATCGCACGGTGGGGGTACGTCGTGCTCACCGCCGAGTCTCACGAGCGGCTCTTTGGCGTGGCCGACCTCGCGGGCTCGACTGTTCCGCGCAGCGACGGCGGCACCGTTCAAATCGACTCGATCCTGCCGTCCAGTTTTCTCTTCCCGCGGCGAGGCGTCCGGCCGCGCATCGATGCTCTGGAGGTTGTGCGCGTCGGCACCCTCATCGACATCGAACGCACCGACGGCGGCGCGGCGTTCCGTGCGCGCCCGTTCAGCGTCGTGGCTCGCCTCCAGCCGGACATTCGCCCCGACCAGGTCGAAGCGGCGCTGCGTGCGACCCTGCACGACTCGTCCGGGCTGACCGTGTCGGTCCGTGATCTGACCGAACACCTACGCGCCGGCCTGGAGCCGGTCGCCCTCGGCGCTCTATCCGCGGGACTCCTGATTCTGTTGGTGTGCGCCGGCAACGTCGGCAACCTGCTGCTCGTCCGGAGCAGCTATCGCGCGCACGAATTCGCAACGCGGCTCGCGATCGGCGGCAGACGCACGGATCTCGTAAGGCTCGTGGCGATCGAGCTGAGCCTGCTCGCGCTTGCGGGCGTGACGGCAGGTCTTGGCCTGGCAGGGCTCGCAATCACACTGCTCGCGCAGGTCCTGCCGGCGGAGTACGCTGCGCTCGGCGCGCCCGCAATCACGGTGCGCGTGGCGATGTTCGCTGTGGCGCTGGCGGCCGGCATCGTGGGACTCGGGCTCATTCCGAGCGCGATCGCGTGGCGGCCCGCGGCGATGGTGCTCGCAGGCCACGCGTCACTGTCCGAGTCTCGGCGCGTCCGCGCTGCGCGCTTCGTGATGGCGGCCGCGCAGAGCGCCGTCGCGCTTGTCCTGCTCTCGGGCGCGGTGCTCGTCGGCCGCTCGTACGTCAACCTCGTCTGGCAGGACACGGGCTTCGCCGGAGGTGTCAGGGTCGTGTCGGTGTCGTACCCGGGCGGCCATGTCGGTGCGCCACTGCAGGCTGACATCGATGCGACGCTTGAACGAGTGCGGCGCATCCGGGGCGTCACCGACGTGGCGGCTGCGACCGGGCCCATGGTGGACGGGCTGCAATCGGCTGTTGTTGCGCGCGTGGCGGGGACCCCGGTCCTCGCGAGCCGCACGTATGTGACCCCGGACTACTTTCGGACCGTCGGCACACGCGTGCTCGCGGGACGCTCGCTTGGTGACGATGACGGCGCGCGATCGGTCGTCGTCAACGATGCCTTTGCGAGCCGCTACCTGCCGGGGGGCGCGGTGGGTCGCGAGCTGACCCTCGGCAACCGGCGGGTCGCGGTCGCAGGCGTCGTCGCGAATGCCTTCGATCGAGCGCTTGACAAGCCGCCAGGACCCGCTGTCTTCTCGCTGCTCGCCGACGTGCCCATTGCCTTGCGCGTCAACTACGTCGCTCGGGTGGCGGGTTCGGCACCAGACGGACCGATTGCGCGCGAGATCGTTGCCGTCAACCCCGAGGCGGTAGTCGTGGATACGGGCACCATCGCGGGGAGGCTCGCAGACACCATCCGTGAACGCTCGTTCGCGGCGTTCATCCTCACGTTCTTCGCCGTCTCTGCGCTCCACGTCACCGTCGCCGGGCTCGCCGGGATCGTCTCGTTCATGGTCGCGCGGCGCACGCGGGAAATCGCGGTTCGCATGGCCCTCGGCGCCATGCCCGCGAGCATCCGCTGGCTCGTGCTGCGTGAAGTTCTCGCGGCGGCGGCAACCGGAAGCCTCGTGGGCGCTATCGCCGGTCACTGGCTGTCCCGGGCGCTCGAGCACCTCTCCTACGGCGTGAACGCCGGCGACTGGACGTCTGTCACCGCAGCGTCGGCAATCACGATGACGATCGCGGGAATCGCGTCCGCGATTCCAGCCGCGCGCGCGGCAAGGATCGAGCCGGCAACAGCGCTCCGAGTCGAATAAACAACGGCGTCGGCTGTCGGCATGTGCACCGCGGTCGCTTAACCGACGTGCTATCCTGCCCGGGCGCACAGGGGACGCATGTTCGGGCTGATTATTACACTGGCTGCGCGGTCGCTTGGGGCGCTCGCAGTCGCTGTCTGCCTGGCGCCCGATGTCGATCGTCAGCAGCCACCCAGCCCGATTCGTTCCGGGATTGCAATCGTTCCGCTTGACGTTCGAGTGTTGGATGCGGCGGGCGATCCGATAACGGATCTGACGGCCGCGGATTTCACGGTCTTCGAAAACGGAGTCCGGCAGGAGATCGCGCATTTCATGGCGCTCTCATTCTCAGGTTCCAGCGAGGAGGACTTCCGTGCTCAGTTGCGCAGCGACCAGCCATTGGCAGCTGTCGCCACGGGGCATCGCACGTTCATCATCCTGCTCGGCCGTGGTCGCCTGAATGCCCCGGTCAAGGGCGTCGACTCGCTGATTGCGTTCGTCAAGCAGAGGCTGCTGCCAACGGACCGCGTAGGCCTCGCCGCCTACCTCCGCGCGTCGGAGCCGAGTACGGACCATCGGGGCGTCATCCGGTTCCTGGAGCGGTACCGCGACCAGCATGAGGATCTCGAAGGCAGACCCATCGGCGACAGCAGCCCCGGACACGTATCGCTCGGTGCGGGTCGTGGTCAACGGATCAGGGGTGACGCCGCACTATCGTCACGGGTATCGCCTCGCGTCGCCGCCCCACGACGAGGGACAGTTTCGTCGGGCAGTTGGGGAGGACGCTCTGGGGCGGGGACTTTCGAGATTGGCAGGCGGGGCGCCGCGAAGCCGCATCCAAGGGCGCATTGTCTCGTCGCTGAAGGTCAGCAACTCGAAACACCGTTATCCCGCCGGTGCAAAGGAACTATCGGTCAGCATCGCTTTCGACCCGATGCGTATCGCCTTCGCGTCCGACGGGAAGAGCCATCGGGCAGGTCTCTATCTGGCGGTTCTCGTGGACGACGCGGCAGGAGAGGTCGTGGGCGAGCTGACCCGGCCGTTGGAGCTGGCGCTGGCCTCCGACGAGTTCGCGCTTGCGAAGAAGCACTGGTTGTCGGTGGACGTCACGGTACCCATCGAGGGCAACCCTGCACGCGTTCGGGCCGCCGTTTACGACTACGACAGCGATCGCACGATCGCTGGCACGTGTGCGATCCAGGCAACACCGCGTTAGGCCAACGCTTGCGCGCCCAGAATGCGTCAGATTCTCCGTGCAAGCACGCCTGAGGCGCGCGAAGGCGGTGGTGTAGGGCGGAGCCCCACGCCAGGCTAGAGCGCGAGACCCTCGCCGCGGTCGATCCGATCGAGCATGGCCGCCAGCTCCCGCTCGGCGCCCGGGTACACCATCGTGCCGTAGCGGAGAGCCGCCTCCCGATCGAAATCCGCCCCGGTCGCCTGGTACACATTGATCAGATCGGCGGCATCCTGCTGGCGCTCCCCGGGCTTGCGCCACGGACTCACCGCGGACAGGAACTTCAGCGCGACGAGCAACTCGGGCGGCGGGACGCGCGGACCGCCCCGCTCGCGTCCATGGTCCAGCGCGGCGCGGAACAGGGGGTGATTGTCGCTGCGGATCAGGTCGACGGAAAGATTCGTCACGCGCAGGGCCGCCCCGATGTCGGTCGTCTCCAGCGTTCCGAATTCCGCTTCCAGCTCGGTGAGGATCCGCTTCAGCAGCCGGGCGTCGACGACGAGGTCGATGTCGATCGTCGCGCGGGGCCGTACGTAGGTGTTCACGGCGTGCGCACCAACCAGAGTCCACTTGGCGCCGAGACGGTCGAGCGCGGCGATGACTCGGCGATAGGCGTCTTCGAGGTCCGGCCCCGTTCGGCCCGTGAGAGCGGCCTGAAACCGGAGGATCTCGAAGGCCTCGGCCATGTGTGGGTGCACTGCCACGATGCCTCAGTCTACCATCGCCTCGGAGAGCTGCGATGGGGCCTTTCGAGTGGCCTCCACACCGCATCATGGCCGATCGGCTGCGGACGGAACCTCGATCGTCACGAATCCCTCCTTGCGCGCTGCGACGGCGAGACGATCGTCGAGCGTGATCACTTCGAGTGATGAAGGTCGGCGCTCTGCAGCGATGAAG
>DATIEW010000221.1:0-5526 GCA_035455585.1 Vicinamibacterales bacterium
ATCGCAGGGAATCAGGCCGAACGCCAACGCCGTCGAGTACATCACGAACTTCAACGTCAATGCGGGGGGCCCGATCGTACAGAACAAGGCCTTCTTCTTCGCCGCCCTCAACGACCAGCGCACGCACGTGAACGTCGTCGGGTTCCCCGCCGTGGAGACGTTCCCGCCGACGTCGGAGAACACCGACATCACGTCCGGGTTCGGTAACGCCACGTATCAGGTCACCGGCGCGCACCGGCTGCAGGGGACCTTCAGCCGGCAGGTCTACGACAAGCCGAACCGCAGCGCGAGTGCGACGAACACGCCGGAGTCGACCTGGCACGAGCACGACATCCTGGCGGTCTACCAGGGTCTCTGGAACTGGGTCCTGAACGACAGGATGTTCGCCGACACGCGGCTCAGCTTCAACAGCATCGATTTCCCGCTGCAGCTGAAGACGGATCAGCAGACGCTGCAGGACCAGACGACCAGCATCCGCACGCGCGCGAACCAGACGCATCAGGAGATGTACCGCCGGCGCCTGCAGGTGAGCAGCAACTGGCAGTACTACGTCCCGACCTTCGTCGGAGGCCGGCACGAGCTGCGGTGGGGGGTCGACAACGCGTACACCCCGGAAGACGTCGACGTGCTGCGCAACGACGATCTTTCGCTGCGGTATCGCTCGCTGCCCTCCGGCAGCACGCCTGCCGGTCCCGTTGACGTGACCCTGTTCAATACGCCGCTCAACCTGAAGAGGGCCGTGATGACGACGGCGCTCTACGCACAAGATGCCTACTCGTACAAGCGCCTGACCGTGAGTGCCGGCGTTCGCTGGGAGCGGGTGGAAGGGTGGATTCCGGCCCAGAGCAATCCTCCCAGCCAGTGGTTCCCGGAAGGGACGGTCATCCCGACGACGATAGCCGGGCAGCCCTTCGACTACGTCGTGCAGCGCCAGTTCGACGAAGTCCGCAACATCCCGCTCTGGAAGAACGCCGGTCCCCGCGTCAGCGCGGTCTACGATCTCTTCGGCGACGGGAAGACGGCCATCAAGGGCTCGGCGGCGCGCTACTACGACACCATCGGTACGGGAACGCCAGCGGGCCTGAGCCCGAACGGGACCATCAGCCAGCGCTACCGCTGGAACGACGCGAACGGCGACCTGATCTTCCAGGATGGTGAGCAGGGAGCGCTGCTGGCGACTTCTGTGCCGGCGACGCTGGAAACGCTGCGGCTGACGCGCGATCCGGACCTCCGCCGCCCCTATCGGAACGAGTTCACGATCGGCATCGACCACGAGCTGATCCCGAACCTGCGGCTGAGCACCACGTGGATCCAGCGCAAGGAGCGCGACCAGATCACGAACGTAGAGCTCAACGTGCCGTTCGACGCCTACACACCGGTCCAGACCGCCGATCCGGGCCGCGACGGCGTCTCAGGCACCGCAGACGACGGCGTGCTGACGGTCTACGACGAGAACCTGCCGCTGCAGCCCCACGTCACGCAGCAGCGGAACGACGACCGCGTGGCCGAGCGATACAAGGGTATCGAGATCACCGCGCAGAAACGCTACAGCAACAACTGGACGCTGCTCGCGGGCTACACCTGGGGCAGACAGGAGGCGGATCTCCTGAACGTCACGAACCCCAACAACGCGCTGGTCAATGCGTCGGGCCGTACCGGCGGAAGAGAGCACCTCTTCAAGCTCACCGGGTCGTACCTCCTGCCCTGGGACGTGCAGGTCGGGGGCAACTTCCGGCTCGAGTCCGGCCGCTTCATCACGCGGACGCTGAACGTCTCCGGTCTCAACCAGGGCACCGTCACGGTCAACGCGGAGCCTCGGGGCAATGTCACGCTCGGCAAGCTGCCGACGCTGGACCTCCGCATCGGGAAGATCTTCCGGTTCGGCAGGCAGCAGTTCGAGGCCGACGTGGACATCTACAACGTGACGAACTCCAATACCGTGTTCAACGTCCGCACGAACACGGGGACCATCACCGTTCGTGAGGCCGGCGATCCCAACGGGCAGCAGAGTAGGATTGCGCAGTTCCTGTCGCCCACCGGCATTCTCGGTCCGCGTATCATCCGGTTCAACGTGACGTACCGGTTCGGTCAGTAAACAGGAGATCAGGAGATCAGGAGGAGGGGACAGGAGAGCAGGAGGTCAGGAGAGTACGATTCTCAGGATGCCAGGAGGTCAGAAGGTAGTTGCCTCTTCACGTGATGGTGCACGTCTCCTGGTCCCTTTATCTCCTGGTCTTCCTGATCTCCTGGTGGCTTGATCTCCTGACCTTCTGTCATCATTTCCTGATCTCCTGATCTCCTGTTGCCATTCTCCTGGTCTCCTGATCTCCTGTTATCTCTTCCCCCAGACACCCACGACCGACTCGATCCGGCCGTCGGCCGCGAACGTGAACACGTTGGTCCCCCGGCCCTGCTGCGACCCGTCGGCGCCGGCCACAGTCCAGTCCGCGAGCGCGGTATCCTGGCACCGCCGCACCTCACCGTGGCGCGTGAGCGTCACGCCCGGCATGAAGCGGTGTGTCGCCTCGATGTGCGGAAGCAGTTCATCCATTCCCTCGATCAGGCTGTAGCGATCGCGGAAACGCACGCCGGGAACCGCCACGCCGGACAGGAGCCTCGCACACGCGGCCGGGTCGGTCTCGCGCCACGCGGCAAACCAGCCGTCGACCCGGTCGGCCGCGCCGGCCTGCACTTCGTCCAGGACGATGTTCCCGAAGACCGAGAGCTGGTATCGCCAGCCCTGGACGTGATGGTCGCGGACTGAAGCGTCCTCGAACTCGTGCGTGAGGCGGAGCACGGTCTCCTCGCCCGACGTTTCGAGCCGGATCGTCACGCGCGAGCTGCCGGGAGGCATCGGTTGCCCGCTGGCGTAGCCGTATGTGAAGACCAGCCGCTCCGGCACGTCTACCGATTCGACCTCGCCGGCGGCTTCGACCCCGTTGGGATACCGGATGAGCATCCGGCCGCCGGGGCGCGGCTCAATCGTCGACCCGGTCCCCCACCACGAGGCCCAGCGCGCGGGATCGGTGAAGAAACGGAACACGATATCGCGGCTGGCGCGGATGCGGATCATGCGATCGAGGCGATGCGGCAACGCGTTGTCTGTCATCGGCGTGGTCTCCGTGATCGCCGGCGGTCCGGTCGGGGGCCCCGGCGGCTCTGTTCCAGTTCGGCCGCGAGCTTCAGGCGCCACAGCGCATCATCCCACATGCCCTCGAGGATCCGGGCGACGGGGCCGAGGGCGTCGCGGCGCGCGCGGTAGAAGCGACGCCGCCCGGCCGGGCGGACCGTGACGAGACCGGCCTCGCTGAGGGCACGCAGCTGCAGCGACACGGCGCCGAACGTCACGTCCGGCATCGCGCGATGGATGTCGCCGGCCGTGCGCTCCTCGCGCCAGACGAGGCGGAGGATCTCCGCACGGCGCGGCGAGGCGAGAACGGCGAGCACCTGCGGGGTTACGCTCATGGATTCGAATCTCTGGTCCCTCAATCGCCGGCCGCCAACACCTCGGCCGGATCGATCAGCGCCACTCGGGCCGCCGGCAAGGCCGCCGCAAGCACCGAGACGCCGATCATCACGGCTGCGCAGGCCGCCACAGACCATGGATCCGCGGCGGAGACGCCGTAGGCCAGCGCTTCGAGCAGGCGGCCGAGCGGCAGGAAGCCAACGACGCCGATCGCGGCGCCGAGCGCACCGTACTTCGACGCCTGGATCAGCACGGCGTTGCGCAACCTGGCCGGCGAGGCGCCCAGCGCCAGCCGCGTCGCCCATTCCCGACGCGCGCCGGCCACGAGCCATGTGAGAAGGCTGTGCAGCCCGGCGGAGGCGACAATCAGGGCAGCCGCGGCAAAAGAAATGAGCAGACTGGTTCGGAATCTGGAGTCCGACTGCCCCCTCAGAATGTAGTCGCTCATCGGCACGGGTGTCGTGAACGCGAGGCCACGGTCGATGTCGTCGAGCGTTGCGCGGACCAGATGGGCCACGTCCGTCGCGCCCAGGCCCGTCTCGATCACCACCGAATAGGTCGAGAGCGGCGTCTGGTCCAGCGGCACGTAGACTTCGGGCGCCGGCTCCGCGCTCAGCCGCTCGTGCCGGATGTCGCCGCACACGCCGACGACCTGGAAGACCAGCGGCGTCCGAGCGACGTCGAACGAGATTCGCTGGCCGATCGGCGGGCCGAGCGGTGCAAGGCGCGCCGCCAGGCTCTCGTTGATCACGGCGACCCGCGGAGCGCCTGCCCGGTCGGTTTCGGCGAGCGGCCGGCCCGCACGGCCGGGAACGCCCATGACCCGGAGGTAGCCGGCAGACACCGACCGGAGCCTCGTCGGGACCGTCGTGCCGTCGGCAAGGCGGGCGCTGAAGCTCGTGGGATTGTCCTGGCCGCTCAGCGGAAGCTCCGAGGTGAGTCCGACGCCGGGCCCGGAGTGTTCGAGGGCTTCGACGAGCGACCGCCAGAAGCGCGCGCGCAGCTCTGCTGTGGCATACGTCACGGCCGGCAGCGCGATCCGGGTCGTCTGGAGTCCTGTCGTTCTGAATCCTGGATCGACCTGACGGAGCGTGAAGAAGCCGCGCGCGAGGACGATGGCGCTGGCGGCCAGGAGCATTGCCAGCGCAATCTGCGCCACGACGAAGAAACGGCCCGCCGTGAGCCTCGACGAGACGACGCGTCGTCCGGACACTCCGGCAGCGGCGAGCGAACTCGCGGCAGCGGCAACGGCGACCAGAACGGCACAGGCGGTCAGAAGCGCTGCAAACCAGAGGACGCGAGCGTCCACCGTCACCTCCTGGACCAGCCGAAGCCCGTAGTGCCGCTGAAGCCACGGCACGACGGCGCGCGACAGCCCGAGGGCGGCAACCGTCGCGATCGCTCCGAGCGCCACCGCCTCGGCTGTGGCCAGCCGGATCAGAGTTGCCCGGCCGGCGCCGAGGGCCTCGCGGACCGCGAATTCCTGACGGCGATGCGACACCCGGGCGGCGACCAGCATGGCGAAGTTGAGCAGCGCAATGGAGAACAGGCCGAACGCCGCAGCGAAGAGCAGCGAGGCCGACGAGCGGCTGGATGCGGAGACACGATCGCGAAGCGTCTCGATGTCGAGCGTGTGTCCGGCCGCCTCCGGATCGTCGATTCCGGTGGTGATGGTCCGAAGGGCGGCACGCACGGTCTCGAACGTTGTCTCCTCGTTCAGGCGGACCACGGGCGTGAGCAGCCGGAAACGGCGGGGAAGCGCCGGGTCGAACTGGAATGGCACGTAGACGTCCACCGCGCCGAACGGGTCGGTGTAAGGCGGGAGGATGCCGACGATCGTGTACGTCCGTCCGTTCAAAGTGATGGAGCCGCCGACGGCGGCGTCCGCGCCAGGAATCTGGTGGCGCAGGTGAGCGGTGACGATCGCCACGTGGCCCGCGCCGGGCCGCTCTTCGCCGCGCAGGAAGTCGCGCCCGTCCGCAAGCGGCACCCCCAGCGTTCCGAAGTAATCGGCCGACAGGACGCGGGCGCGTACCTGTCGAGGCTCTCCCGCGCGCGTG
>DATIEW010000222.1:0-5354 GCA_035455585.1 Vicinamibacterales bacterium
ACTCCCACGGCGATCCACAGCCGGACACCTTTCAGAAGCTTTGCGACCATGATCGGAATCAGGACCGCGCACCCGTGCGGGCGAGCAGGCCGTTCATGTTCTTTCGATACGCTTCGAATGCTCCCATGCCCTGCTTCGTGAGCCGCAGCAGCGTGAGCGGCACCTTGCCCTTGTAGGTCTTCTCGATCTCCACGTAGCCTGCCTCCTCGAGCTTGCTCAGGTGGCTCGAGAGGTTGCCCTTGGTCAGCCCGCTTTCGCGCTGGATCCACAGGAAGTCCGCCCCCTTGACGCCGGCGAGGAGCGCGACGATCAGCAGCCTGGCCGGCTCGTGAATGACGCGATCCAGGTCGGTCATGCCTCCCCCAGCGAGGGCCGCGGGTGCCTTCGGATGAAGAGCGCGAGTCGCACGGCGCCAACGAGTGCGGAGGCTGCGCCGATCCACACGAACAGCCAGGTCGCGGTGGTCCATCCGCCGCCGGCGGACCAGAGTGCCACTCCCAGCGCGAGGGCGACCCCCGCGAGCGCCAGGTAGTGCGGCGCACGCTGCCTCAGGCTGGCGACGACGAAGGCGAGGCTCAGGATGACGCCGAGGATGGGCGCGGCCTGCTGTCCCGTATCGGCTCCGCTCCGCATGATGACCACGAGGAGCGAGGCCGTCACGATCGCGACGGCCGCAGCGGCGAGACGCGCCGTCAGGCTCGGCTCCTTCCACTCCACGTAGCCCGTGCGTGGAAACGTGTAGCGGGCCTTCAGCCGCTTCGTGGCCCACACGGCCGCGAAGCCGCTCACCGCGAGCGCGGCTGGAGTGACCATCCAGTAGGCGTTCCATCTCCAGTCTCGAGGGAGCGTGTCGCCGAAGAGCCAGGCGGCGCCCCAGATCATCCACAGCAGTCCCATGATCAGCTCGGGGAGTCCGTCGACGTCCCAGTACTGCTGCGGGCGGCGTTCGATTTCGTCGAGAGTCGGGTGCGGCATGGTTGACCCCAATCAGTATTGCAGACTAGTTTGCGGTACAGACTATACGTCCACGGTTGGAGGATGTCAAGTGCCCCCACGTTGGTAGGATCTCGCACGAGGTCACATGGAATCACTGGCGCAGGACGTCCGGCACAGCCTCCGTTCGCTCTCGTCGAGCCCCACCTTCGTGCTGCTGGCGGTGTTCTGCCTGGCCCTTGGCGTCGGCCTCAGCACCATGGTGTTCACCGTGGTGAACGGCCTCCTGCTGCAGCCGCTGCCGTTCCCCGAAGCCGATCGCCTGGTGCTGCTGAACGAAGTGCGGCACGACGCGCCAGCGGAGGCTCACCCCGTCTCGCATCCGACATTCCGCGACTGGCGGCAGCACGGTGGCGCGGTTGCCGAGATTGCCGCGATGCGCACTCGACGGGTGACCATCACCGTCCAGAACGACCCGGAACGGCTCGCCGGTGCGTTCGTCACGTGGAATCTGCTCCCGACGCTCGGCATCCAGCCGGTTCTCGGTCGCCCCCTGCGCGAAGACGAGGACAGGCCCGCCGCGGGTCCTGTCGCCCTGCTGAGCGAGACGTTGTGGGAGCAGCGGTACGGGAGGGACCCGGGCGTGCTCGGGAGTTCCGTGGCCGTCGACGGCGTTCCTCATACGGTCGTCGGCGTGATGCCGCGCCTGGCCCATCCGATGGTCCCGGGGTTCCTCCGCGGCCCGAGGCTGTGGATCCCGCTCACGCCTGCCGAGCATGCGTCGGGGCGCGACGACCGCTCGCTCGTCGTCATCGCGCGCCTGGCTCACGGGCTCGACTCGGGTGACGCGGCTTCCCGGCTGGTGGCTGTCGCCGCGGCTCTCGAGCAGGATCACCCGGAGCACAAGGGCTGGGGCATCGCCCTTCGACCTGTGGCAGGGACCGTGTCCGAGAACACCAGGTCGCTGCTCCTGACGACCTTGGGGGCGGCGGTCTTCGTGCTGCTGATCGCCTGCGCCAACGTAGCGCACTTGATGCTCGCCCGCGCGACCCGCCGGCGCCGCGAGATGGCGGTGCGGATCGCGGTCGGTGCGTCGCGAGGCCGTATCGTGCGCCAGCTGCTGACCGAGAGCACCATCCTCGGCCTCGCCAGCGTGCCCTTCGGCGTGCTGCTGGCCTGGTGGGGGGTCGGCGTGGTGCTTCACTCGGGTCCCCAGCAGGCGACCAGTGTCGCGCTGCCCATCGACGGTCGCGTGGTCGCGTTCACGATAGGGCTCGCGCTGCTCACGAGCGCCGTGTTCGGTCTGGCGCCGGCCCTGCATGCGCTCCGGGCCGCACGCGAGGCGCTTATCGACTCGGGTCGAGACGCGACGATCACCTTACGGCAGAAGCTGCTGCAGAACGCGCTGGTCGTCTCGGAGCTGGCGCTGTCGCTCGTCCTGCTCGTCGGCGCCGCGCTGTTCGTCCGCAGTTTCATGAACATGCTGCACGTGGAAACCGGGCTGGATCCACGAGCGCTCATGACGCTCAAGGTCGAGATGGCCGGCGAGCGCTACGCGTCGGCAGACGCGGTCGTACATCGCCTCGAAGAAATCCTGGCGCGGCTCGAATCGGTGCCGGGGATCGAAGCCGCAGCCGCGTCGAACCTGACGCCGCTGCGCGGCGGCGGCGCCAGAACGACCGCCATCCTGGAACAAGGCGACTCGACCGTCGGCGTCGACGATCGGGTGGTCGGCGCCAGCGTGACGTCCCGGTTCCTGGAAGCGTGGGGCGTTCCGCTCGTCCACGGCCGCAGTTTCACGGGTGTCGAGGCGCGCACGCGCTCGGCCGTCGCCGTCGTCAACAAGCGGATGGCCGACCGGCTCTGGCCTGACCAGGGAGCGCTCGGCCGCCGATTCCGCCTGCAGGCCGATCCCGACGGCATCTGGTACACCGTCATCGGCGTCTCCGGCGACATCGCCAACTGGGATCTGAGCGACCGACCGGTGCCGACTGCGTACCTGCCCTACGCGCACGACGCGGTCAACGATCCGCGCGTCGTGATCCGGACGGCCGGCGACCCGTCGCACGTGGTCGGTCCGGCGCGCGCGGCCATCCATGCGGTCGACGCCACCCTGCCCATCTCCGAAGTGCAATCGATGTCGGAGATTCACCGCGCCGCGTTCTGGCGCCAGCAAACCTTCGGCACTCTTCTCGCCATCTTCGGCGGGCTCGGTGTCCTGCTGGCGGCTATAGGCCTGTACGGCGTGCTCTCGTTCCTGGTTTCGCAGCGCCGTCGTGAGATCGGCATCCGGATGGCGCTCGGCGCAGGACGCCGCGAAGTCGTCGGCTGGGTCGTCCGGCAGGGCGCGGTCCTCATGCTGCCGGGCCTCTGCATCGGTCTCGCCGGGGCGTTCGCCGCGAGCCGACTCCTGCGGGGCTTCCTGTACCACGTGACGGCCACGGATCCGTTCAGTTTCGCAGCAGTCGCGCTTGCGCTGTCGGCCGTCGGCCTCCTGGCGAGCTACGTCCCCGCGCGCCGTGCGGCAGAGATGGATCCCGTGACCGCGATGCGGGAATGAAAGGCGAGGCGTCTTATAGTAGGTTGATGTCGACAGGCTCTCCAGTTCGCTCGTCGCTCGAGTTCCGGCCCGGCCTCGATCGCGCGTACGAGGACGTGTATACCTCAGCCGCAAGAGGCGCGCTGGCCGCGCTGTCCCCGCTGGACGCCGATCGCAGAGCCGTGATGACCGCCCGCATCCGGCGGCGCGCGGACCGGGCGCGCCGAGGTGAGCGGATTGGGTTTCTGGATCCCGACGCCATCATTCCACGTACGTCGATCCGCGTTGGCGATGCCCGCAGTGGGGCGTTCACCGGCAGCGAGATTCCGCTCGACCTGCAGCGGCAGTGGATCCAGGGCACGGGCCCGGCCGCCAAGCCGAACGCACCGCTCGAAAAGAGCCTTCGCAACGTCGCATACGCGCTGCTCTCGGGGGCCGACGGCTGGATGTTCGACGGCGAGGATGCGCTCGGGCAGATCTCGACGATGTCGCTCGACAACCAGCGCAATCTCAGGCTGGCGCTGGCACGCGACCCCGCGTTCGTGCGCGTCGCCGAGACCGTCGCGGCCGAGATGAACGGCTGGGCCGAGGGCTTTTTCGGCCGGCCGATCGTCGACGACTGGCGGAAGCAGCTCGACTTCACGACCGTGATCTTCCGCGCACGGGGTCTCCATCTCGACGATCGACACGTGCGCTGGGCCGACGGGGCGGGCTTCTCCGCCTCGATTGTCGACACTGCGCTCTACGTTTCGAACAACCATCGCACGCTGCGGGCCCGGGGCTCCTCCATCGTCCTCTACCTGCCGAAGATCCAGACCGCCGAGGAGGCCGCGTTGTGGAACCGCATCCTCACGGCTCTCGAGCAGCACCTGTCTCTGGAGGACGGCACGATCAAGACCTACGTGCTCGTCGAGCAGCTCGAGGCGAGCTTCCAGCTGATGGAAATCCGGGCCGCGCTCGGCGCGCACTTCGTCGGCTTCAACACCGGCAGGTGGGATTACATCAACAGCGTGGCGGACGCCATGGCGTGGGATCCGCAGTTCGTCAACCCGAACATCGACGCGGTCACGATGACGTACGGCTACATGCGTCACTACGAAGACCGCGTGCGCCGCGCGGTGAACACGCCGGACAGTCGCGGCCGCTGCGCCCTCTGGCAGGGCGGCATGGAGCCGAACATTCCGGTGGGCTCTCGCGCCGGGGTCGAGAACGGCATGCGGCGGGCGGTGGCCGGTGCTGAACGAGAACAGCGCGAGGGCGCCAGCGGCAAGTGGGTCGCCCACTGGAAGATGGTGCACATCGTCCGGCCGGTGTGGGAGAACGCCGGCCAGCCGAATCAGCTCGGGCGGAGGTTTCCACCGCTCACCTACACGAAGGCGGACGTGGACGGCCTCCTGCTGCTCGAGCCGGCGGCCAGGACCGTGCGCGGCGCCCGCGACCTATTGAGCGTCGCGCTGCAGTACGGCAACGCGTTCGGTCAGGGCATGCAGGCCGCCGCACTCAAGCCAGCCGATTTCTTCGGCAACGACGACGTGCTGTACCTGATGGAGGACATGGCGACGGGCGAAATCCGCGTGAGCATCCTGTGGGAGTGGCTGCACAAGGACGCGCCATTCACCGAGGAGGATCCCGCGGCCGGAGTGAAGGCGGGCGACCGTCTGACCACCGCGCTGTTCGACCGGTTGCTGGAGGAGGAGTACGGCAAGCTGCGCCGCGCGGACGACCGCGACGTCTACGACGCGTCGAAGGACACGACGCTGCCCATCGCGCGCGAGATCGTGAGAACGGCGGTCACGAGTCCGCTCAAGCTGCCGTGGTACATCGACCTGCTCAACCTGACGCTCGACAACCAAGACGCCGCCGAAGCCGAGCGGCGCATTCA
>DATIEW010000223.1:0-3541 GCA_035455585.1 Vicinamibacterales bacterium
GCTGGGCGCCGAGCGCCAGCCGCACGCCGAACTCCTGCGTCCGCTGCGAGCTGGTGAAGCTCGCCACGCCGTAGATCCCGATCGTCGCGAGCAGCAGCGCCAGACCGGCAAAGCTCCCGAGCAGCACCAGGTGGAAACGCCGGCTGGCCAGCGACGTATCGAGCAGGTCGTCCATCGTCTTGATCTGCGCGACGGGCAGGGCGGGATCCTGGGCGAAGACGGCGTCGGTGACGGCATTCGCAATGCCGCCGGGATCGCCGGCCGTCCGTACGACTATCTCCAGCGAGCCGTAGGAGATCTGCCGGAAGGGAACGTAGAACTCCGGACGCGGCGCCCTGTCGAGCCCGCGGTGCCGGACCTCCCCGACGATGCCGACGACCTCGCTCGGATGGGTCCGGCCGCCGCCCCAGTACATCAGACGTCCGATTGGATTCTGTCCTTCGAAGAACCGCTCGGCCATCGTCTTGTTGACGATGACGGTGGGCTTGCCCGTGGCGTGATCCTGCGATGTGAACGTCCGGCCCGCCAGGAGCGGGATGCCCAGCGTGCGGAAGTAGTCGTCCGTCGCAATGCGGAAGTCTGCTTCGGGGCGCGGGTCGGCCGTCTCCGATGGTGTGCCGACAACGCCGAACGGCATGTCGTGATCGACGCCCATCGGGCTCATGGGAAGGGTCGTCGACCCGCCGACGCTCGTGACGCTGGGCAGCTGGCGCAGACGCTCGATCAGCCGTTCGAAGAACTGAATCTCCAGTTCATCCTTCCCATAGCGCCTGTCGGGAAGGAAGATCGACACCGACAGCAGCCCTTCCGGCCGGAAGCCGGGGTCCTGATGCAGCACGCGCACGAAGCTCCGGATGAGCAGTCCGGCGCCGACGAGCAGCACGATCGACAGCGCGATCTCCGCGACGACCACGGCGTGCGAGAGACGCCTGGCGGTGATGCCGCGCGTGGCGCCGCGAACGCCCTTGAGCGTGTCCCCGAGCTGGGCGCCCGCCGCGCTGAGGCCCGGCATCAGTCCGGACATGAGCGACGCGGCGACCGTCACCGCAACCGTGAAGGCCAGCACCCGTCCGTCGATCACGATCGCGTTCCAGTGAGGCAGGTTGCCGGGATCGAGCGAGATGATGGTCTGGATTCCCCAGTACGCAACGAACAGGCCGCCGAGACCTCCAAGGAGGGCCATGACGAGGGTGTCCGTCAACAGGTAGCGGACGAGCCTCGCCCGGCTCGCGCCGAGCGCTCCCCGGATCGCGAGTTCCTGCTGCCGCTCGGCTCCGCGCGCGAGCAGCAGGCTCGAGACGTTCGCGCAGGCGATGAGCAGCACGAGCAGCACGGCGCCGAGAAGGATCAGGAGCGGCCGCCGCGTGGAGGCCACGACCGTTTCCTTGACCGGCTCGACGTGGACGTCCCACCCGCCGTTGGTCTTGGGATACGCCTCGCCCAGACGGCGGGCGATCGCGCTCATCTCCGATTGTGCGGCGTCGATCGTGGCGCCCGGCGCCAGCCGCCCTATGGCATAGAACATCCGTTGGGACCGCCGCGTCTTTTCGTACGGGAAATACGACAGCGGAACCCACATCTCGGTGTCGCGGTCGGGAAACTCGAAGCTGGCCGGCATCACGCCGATCACCTGATACGGCTCCTGATCCAGGCTGATCGAGCGGCCGACAATCGAGGGATCGGCACCAAACCGCTGCTGCCAGAGCGCATGGCTGAGAATCACGACGCGATCGCGACCGCCGGTTTCCTCGTCGGGGTGAAAATCGCGCCCCAGGATCGGCGAGACGCCGAGGAGGGAGAACAGGTTCGGACTGACCCGGCCGGTCTGCAGCTCGACGGGTTCCTCGCTGCCGGTGAGGGCGAGCCCCCAGTAGATGTAGGACGCGACGGCTGTGAACGACTGCGCCTGCTCGCGCCAGTCGAACAGGTTGGCGGCTGCCACCTGGTCGCGTTCGCGTCCGGTGGACGGCTGCCGCTCCCACAGCATGACCAGACGATCCGACTCCGTGAACGGCAGCGGCTTCAGGAGCACGGCGTTGACGACGCTGAAGACGGCGGTGGTGGCGCCGATGCCGAGCGCGAGCGTCAGGATGGCGATGACGGCGAGGCGGGGCTGGCGGAGCACCAGCCGGAGGCTTTCGCGCGCATCCTGGATCAGCTCGGCGTCGCCGGTGAACTGGCGTCGAAGCCACGCGGCGTCCGACACGGACCCCATCGTGCGGCGCATCAGGTCCATCTTGTTCCTCCAGTCGAGGGCACGACGCTCGTCGAGCGTATGGGTCCGGTGACGGATCTCCGCTTCCCACTCGCGCTGCCAGTCAGCGCGTTCCTGGCCGGGCACCAGGCGCGCGACGGCGCGGAGGACGCGAAGGCACCAGCGCGTGATGGCAGGCTCGGCCATGGGTCAGCTGGTGCGTGCCCGCTCGGGGGCCGGCCGCACGTCGTCCAGGGCGCGGAATCGTTCGGCGACCTGCGCCAGCAGCGTTTCCCCTGCCGCCGTCAGCCTGTAGTAGCGTCGCGGCGGGCGCTGCGCCCGCTGCGCCTCGCTCTGCTTTTCCCAGCGGGACGCGACGAGCCCTTCACGGTCGAGCCGGCGCAGGATGGGATAGACCGTCCCGCTCGGCAGGTCGGTGGCGTCCATGATGTCGAACCCGTGATGGCAGCCGCGCGCGAGCGCCTGCAGGACGAGAGCGGTGGAATAGGTTGCCTTCATGTTGAGAACTACGTATGTAGAGTAATACTGCCGCGAGGGGGCCGCAGTCAACCCGTTCGGGGGAGGTTGCCCGACCCGGCCGTAACCGGACCCGTCGGACCATAGGAGCGCGGCGAGTGTCTAAAAAGTGAAGCCATGACTCACAACAATGCAGTCACCACCGGCATCGTCCTCCTTCTTCTGACCACGGGTCAGCAGTCCCGGACCGTCCAGGCTCAGCCGTCCGGAGCCGAGTTCCCACCTCAGGATCGACTCATATGGGTGCGTGAGCAGGCAGGACTGACGGCGGCGCTCGCAGCCCGGCGCCTGACGGAGGCGCTGGACGATCCTGACACGGCACACCTCCTGGCGCAGGTCCGGAACTTCGACGGCATGCTCAGAGCTCTGCGGGTGATCGTCGACACTCAGCCGCGGCGCATCCCCGACGCGTTCGAGGCTGTCGGAGACTTCCTGTGGGGCTTCAGGGGTGACGACGACCGGGCACGACAGCACGCGACCACGCTGCAGCAGATCGTCGCTGATGCTCGAAAGCGGCTGCCAGACCTGCCGCGGGAGGCTGCGGCACGAGCCGAACGCGTGTTCGTCAACGTCGACGCCGAGTTCTCCAGCGATCGCCGCCGCGAATGGAAGACCGCCCTCACGCGGTTCATCGAGCAGTATCGCGGCACGGAAGCGGCGCTGCTCGCCGAGGTGGACGTGATCAGCGCCGGTGGCGTGTCGCAGGAGCTGTTCGACGCCCTGGACGGGTTCATCCAGGCGCACCCGGGCACCACCGCCGCGGCCAAGGCGCTGTATCAGAAGGGATTCCAGTGGCACACCATCAACACT
>DATIEW010000224.1:0-2291 GCA_035455585.1 Vicinamibacterales bacterium
GATCACGGCCTTCCACCGCGCGAAGTCGGAAAGCGGTACGTCACGGTGAGAGCCTTCACACTTTCCGGAACGTCGGGGAGCAGCAAGTGCTCGGACTCGTACTCCTCGACCTCCCCGGACGCCACTCGGACCGGGACCAGGAGTGGGCACTGCAGCAAGGCCAGGTGGTTCGCCTCGGTCGCCGGCTCGGTCCTGTGGCTCACTCGCGTCGTCAGCTCGCGGGCACCGGTATTTCTTGCCCGGACACTGACCCGAACGCGTTCGCCTCTCGCGAGCACGATCGACGCCGGCGCGATCTTCACGTCCAGGGGCAGCCCCGGGTCCACGGCCGCATCGAAGGTGACTCGCACGCCGCCCGCCCAGTTCAGGAAGACGTGCCAGGTCCCGGCCTCGCGGATGAGCTCGATCGTCTCGTCGCCCTCGACGATCGGCAGGCGATGCTCGCGGGCAAGGCCGTCGAGCCGCTCGCGGATCTGCGTCCGCTCGCCGGCAGACAGCTTGTCGAGTCGATCCTCGTCCCAGTCGTGCATCAGGCGACGAATCGCCGGCGCGTTTGCGTCGGGCAGCCGGAACTTGAGGATGACGGTGGCGCGATCTCCCGCGACGGGGACGCTGAGTGGCGCGGCATCGATGTGGCGGGCGAGTTGCTCGACGGCCTCCCGCGTGAAGCCCTTCAGCTGATGCTGCTGGCGGCGAAAGGTCGCCTCGTCCTTGTGGCGGCGGTCCGTCTCCGAGATCAGTCGCCACTGGGCATCGGCATCGCTGGCATACAGGGCACGGCCGTACGCGATCGCCGTCTCCTCGGGAGACGACTTCTGGGCGCAGCCCGCGAGGACCAGGACGATCACGACACCGAGCCAGGGTTTCGCGACGTTCACGACTGCGGGGCCACGGCCACGCCCTTGTACAGATACGCCATTGGCTTCGGACCGCTCGCGTACCCGCGGTCGAGCGTCAGTGGGCTGAAGCCGGCCTCCTCGATGAGCCTGTCGATCGGTCGATTCAATTGGCAGCCGCCGGCCACTCGGGCCCAGGGCGGTGTGAGCCGGTCCTGCCACGCGCGCACGCGGGCATCGGGCGCACGCCCGTGCTCGATGAAGATGAAGCGGCCGCCGGGCTTGACCACGCGCCGCATCTCGCGGAGCGCTGGGCGGATATCCGGGATGCTGCAGAGCGTCCACGTCGACACGACCGTGTCGATGGACTCGTCAGCGACGGGTAACCGTTCCGCCGAGCCCGCCAGATACGCGATGGGGAACGGCGGCGTACCGGGACGGCGGCGACCGAGGTGCCAGAGCTCGAGCGATGGGTCCACGCCGAGAAGGGCCCGCACCTCGCGTTGATAGTGCGGCACGTTGAGCGCCGAGCCGATGCCGACTTCCAGCACGGTGCCGGAGGCCAGCGGCACCAGCTTCGCCCGCTCGGCCGCGTCCGCTGTGTTGCGCATGACAGAGGTCGATGAGGCGTGGCAGGACGACGCGGCCGTAGAACGACACGCCGGCTCACCCGACCTTGACGAGACTGATCATCCCGCCGTCCATGTGCATCGGCTTGTGACAGTGCAATAGCCAGTCGCCGGGGTTGAGGGCCGTGAACTCCACGACGGCGGAGCCCATGTGCCCGTCCACGTCGACGCTGTCCTTGACGAGCGGAGCATCGGCCGGAGCTCCGTTGATCGCCAGCACCCGGAACGACTGCCCGTGCAGGTGCATGGGGTGCGCCTCCATGCTCATGTTCCGGAAGCGCACGACGGCACGCTCACCGCGCTTCAGCGGTAGCGGGTCGGTGCGGGGCCAGACCTTGCCGTTGATGGTCCAGACTTCGCTGCCCATCATGCCGCCGCTGAGCGTCTGCTCGAAGGTGCGCGTGGCGCCGGCGGGCGACAGAATCGCTCGCCCGCGCCCAAGGCGGTACTGCCACAGCCGGAGGCCGTCGAGACTCGGGTCGGCGGGCGCCGGCCGAGCGCTGGCATGGCCGTCGTAGAGCACCAGCATCTGCTCGCCGGCGCCGGCGTGGCCGGGCTGGGTGCAGTGCAGGAGCCAGGCGCCGGGCTGCTCCGCGATCAGCACGGCGTCGTATCGTTCGCTGGGCGCGATCGGGATCGCATCCACGGCGACCGGTGCCTCGAGGGGATTGCCGTCGGTATGCGTCACGTGGAGCTGGTGGCCGGCGAGGCGCACGACGTGGGTGTGCTCGTTGCTCGCGTTGATCAATCGCAGCCGCACGCGCTCGCCCTTTCGCACGCGGAGGGGCTCGGCGGGATGCGCCTTGCCGTTGATGGTCATCGTGTC
>DATIEW010000225.1:0-10247 GCA_035455585.1 Vicinamibacterales bacterium
GCCGGGCACGCCTGCTGTTAGTGGCACGTCGAGCTCAACGGGCATGGTCGTCAGCACGCCGACGGAGTCGATCGCCGCGGGAAGCATCGTCAACTGCGCGGGGCTGTACGCCGACGAGATTGCCGTGATGTTCGGGGGCGAGCGCTTCCGCATCTATCCCTGCCGGGGGGAATACGCCGAGCTCGCGCCGGCGAGGCGCGGACTCGTCAACGGCCTCGTCTATCCGCTGCCGCACCCGTCCGGCCACGGCCTCGGGATCCATCTGACGAAAGACACATGGGGATCGGTCCTGATCGGCCCGACGATCCGATTCCAGGATTCCAAAGCCGATTACGAGAACGATCGCCTCCCGGTCGACGCCTTCGTGGAACCCGCGCGCGAGCTGCTGCCATCGGTGGCACCGGCCGATTTGAGGCTGGCGGGCAGCGGCATCCGGGCCAAGCTCCACCCGCCGGAGGAGTCGTTCGCGGATTTCATGATTCGCCGGGATCGTGAGATCCCGGCGCTGATTCACGTTGCGGGCATCGATTCGCCCGGCTTGACGTCCTGTCTGGCGATTGCCCGGCACGTCTCGGACATCCTCGACGACGCATGAGGGCCGCGCCGCTGAGCCAACTCCCAACTGCCAACTCCCAACTCCCAAGATGTGTCAGGACATGAGGCTCTGGCAGTTCGCCGTTCGCGGTTCGCAATTGGGAATGGGGAGTTGGGATTTGGGAGTTTGCGCGATCGCTCTTCAGCATCGTTCCGCCGGCGGGCTCGACGCAAGATACCTGGCGAGCGCCTCCTGCCAGCGCGGCATCGCGATTCCGGCAGACGCGAGCTTCTCGTTGGACAACGCGCAGAAGCGGGGCCGGGGCGCCTTGAACCTGACTTCGTCGACGCGGGTATGCACGAATGCCGGAGGCGCCTGCAGCAGCCTGGCGGCCTCCTCCGCGATTCCCAGCCACGTGGTGCTCTCCGTGTTCACGCAGTGATACACGCCCACGGGAGGGCGCAGGTCAATGAGCTGCGCCGTTGCCGCGGCGACGTCCTCCACGTAGCTTGGCGTCACGGTGCGATCGACGAAGACCCGCGCCGGTTCTCCGCGCCGGATCGCGGCGACGATCCGGTCGACGCTGCTCCTTGCGGCCTTCCCCCCGAACAGACTCTCGACCCGCAGCACGTACCAGGCGGTGGCATCCGCCGCGAACCACTCGCCGAGCAGTTTCGACGCGGCATACGCGCCGAGGGGACAGGGAGGATCCGATTCGGTGTAGGGCCGCTCGGCCGTGCCGTCGAACACGAAATCGGTGCTGTAGTGAATCAGCGTGGCGCCCGTCTCGGCCGCGGCGCGGGCCAGGGAGAGCACGCCCAGCGCGTTCACGGCCAGCGCGTCCGCCGGCCGTTCTTCGGCTCCGTCGACGTCGTTGAACGCGGCGCAGTTGATCAGGATGTCCGGCCGATGATCCCGCACAGCGCTCAGCACCGATGGCTCATCCGCGATATCGAGCTGCCGGCGGCCGAACATGGCTACGTCGGCGAACGCCTTGAACCGCTCCACGATGCAGGATCCGAGCTGACCGGCGGCGCCGGTCACCATCACGCGCATCGATCTAGCTGAATGGCAAATGGGCAATGGGGAATGAGCAAATGCGCTTGTTTGCCCATCGCCCATTGGCCATTTCCCATCAGGATGCGCTTCCTAGAGGCTTGCCAACGCTTCGGCCAGCGCGCGCACGACGGTCTCCTGCTGCGCGCCCGTCAGTTCGCCGTAGATCGGCAGCGCCAGCGTCGAGTCCGCGGCGGCTTCTGCCTCCGGAAAGTCACCGCGCCCGTGCCCCAGCCCGGCGAAGCATTCCTGCAGGTGAAACGGCACCGGGTAGTAGATCTCGGTGCCGATGCCCTGGCCGGTCAGGCAGGCGCGCACACGGTCGCGGTCCGGGACGCGGACCACGAACTGGTGGTAGACGTGGAATCGATCCCCGGGCGACTCCGGCAGCACGACGCGCGTGGTGAGGCCGGCCTGCTCGAACATCCGGCGGTACCGCTCCGCGTTGTCCCGCCGCATCGCGGTCCACCGGCGAAGATGCGGGAGCTTGACCCGCAGGACGGCGGCCTGGATGGCATCGAGCCGGAAGTTGCCGCCAATCCTGTGATGCAGGTACTTGGGCTCGGCACCATGATTGCGCAGCAGACGGATCTCCCGGGCGAGACGTGCGTCGTTCGTGGTCACGAGGCCGCCGTCGCCGAACGCGCCGAGGTTCTTGCTCGGAAAGAACGAGAAGCACCCGGCCGCCCCCATGGTGCCCGCCAGCCTTCCCTTGTACTCAGCGCCGATCGCCTGGCACGCGTCCTCGATGACCGGCACGCCGGCCGACGCCGCCGCGGACAGCAGCGGGTCCATGTCGGCGCTCAAGCCATAGAGGTGGACCGGGACGATCGCTTTCGTGCGCGGTGACAGGGCCGCGCCCGCGGCCTTCGGATCGATGTTGTACGTGAGCGGATCGATGTCCACCAGCCGCGGCGTCGCGCCGAGGCGGACGATGCAGCCGGCTGACGCGAAGAACGAATACGTGGTCGTGACGACCTCGTCACCACGCCCGACGCCGAACGCCATCAATGTCGCCAGAAGCGCGTCAGAGCCGGACGAGACGGCAATGGCCTCGGCGACGCCGAGGTGATCGGCCAGCTCGCGCTCGAGCGCCTCGACCTCGGGGCCCATGATGAAGCGCTGGCTGTCGCACACGCGCGTGACGGCGGCGATGAGCTCGTCCCGGATTGGACGGTACTGCGCCTGGAGGTCCAGCAGCGGAACCGCCGTCCTGACGCCGGACGTCATCGAACGACGACCTCCGGCGCGCCCCAGAGCGCGAGATCGTTGCGTGGGTCCTCCTCCACGTTCTCGGGGCTCGCGCGCGTGTTGAAGACGATGTCCACTTCCTCGCCGCCGTACGCTGAGAGATCCGCGAACACGGGAATCCAGCGGCGGTCCGGAGGGTTGTCCCGTGGGTTGACGTGCTGCGTGAACAGCATGTCGAAGGCGCGCCCATCCGACACGCCGACGAAGAACAAGACGCCGTTGCCCTCGGCCTCCCAGGCCTCAGGCTTCAGCCCCAGCCACACGCGCAGCCAGCCATCGTCGGGCACGCGCACCTTCCAGGTCAGGCGCGTCCCCGCCGTCGGCGCCATCACGACCGCGCGTTTCGAGTCGCCCGCGAGGCTGACCTCCTCGATGGAGAACAGCGAGGCGTCGGGTTGCTTCCTGGCCGATTCGAAGGAAGCGAGCAGGTCGACCGGCTGCGCCGCACCCCGGCGACCGAACAGCCACCAGCCGACGATCAGGATCCCCAGAAGGACGACAGCCGTCACCACCGCACGGTTGCCACGCATACGCCCCTACCGACCTCCCGCAGAAACGTTTCAATCTACCATAGCGCACCAGGCGCCTGTCGTCCTCAGCGCGCCCGCTGCGACTTGATCGCGGCACGGGTCTCGCGCTCCGCCTCCCGCCGCCTGATCGTCTCCCGCTTGTCGTGCGCCTTCTTTCCCTTCGCGAGCCCGATCGCGATCTTCACGCGGCCATCCTTGAAGTACATGCGGGTGGGCACCAGCGTCATGCCGCGCTCGACGGTCCGGCCCACCAGCTTTCTGATCTCCTGCCTGTGCAGGAGGAGCTTGCGCCGGCGCGTCGGATCGTGGTCGGCATATCCGCGATGACTGTAGGGGGTGATGTGCACGTTGTAGATCCAGACCTCGCCGCTCTCGACGCGGGCATAGCTGTCCCGGAGGTTCACGTTTCCCTCGCGGATTGACTTCACCTCGGTGCCGAGCAGCGCGACACCCGCTTCGAAGGTCTCCACGATGTGGTAGTCGTGGAATGCCTTCCGGTTCTCGGTGACGATCCGCTGCGCCTGTTCGCGCTGGCTCTTCACGTGCTGTGCCATGGCTTTCATCCTGTCTTCGTGCGCGGTTCGCCCGGGTCCGGCGGAAGAACTGACGAAGCCACAGAGGACGAGGTCAGCGGCGCCAATGCTGGATCAGCATCCTCCCGACCTGTTCGCTCCGCTCCAGCCGGAGCGGGTCGAGGCGGATAGTCGGATCGGCATGACGCGACACGACGACGGCTCCCGGGACACGGTGTTCCGCGAGAACGGCACCAAGACGCTGGCCGAGCGGCCGGGAATCGGCCAGAAACACGATCCTGCGGTAATAGAGCGGGAAGAGCAATTGCGCGGTGAACGGGTCGTCGGCGACGATGACACGCTCGCCGCCTGCCGCTGCAGCCCGGACAGCCGAGGCATCCTCGTGGTTGCGGCCGTAGTATGCCCGCATCGTGCCGCCGATGTGAAAGGCCATCGACATGAGAACGAGAGCGACGCCGACAACGCCGACAGCGCGGTCGGCCCTGCTCGCGCCCCGCAGGTGGCCTTCGATGCTGGTCACCGCGGTGACTGCGAGCAACGGCACAAGCGGCAGCAGCAGGCGCGGGCCCAGCGACTTGCCGCCGCTCGTATCCACACCGGCAAACGCGAGGACGATGTAGGACACCGCCGTGAAGATGACGACTGTCGGCAGCCACGTGCGCTCGGCTGCAGCCCTGCGCGCCGGCACGAGGGCAAGCACTGCGTAAGGGGCCACACGAAACAGCCCGGCCAGCCACTTCGGGGCGGTAAGGACCTCGTGCAGATCCGCCGCGGCTACCACGGCCATGCCCAGGATCCACACGAGCACGCCTACGGAACTCTTGAGCTTCCAACGGACTACGAGCGCGGCCGCCAGCCCAATGCCGAATGCCGCGATCGTACGATCGGCGTCCGAGCCGGCCAGCCAGTAGTTCACCACGGTCTCGTACCTCTCGCGCATCGTGAACGGCTCGAGCGACGGCACGTCCGGATTGGGCTGATCGGTCAGGTGCGCCGCCACCTGCAGCATGTGGACGGCGTGACGCAGGTGCGCCGCGGCGGGCCGCTCGAACCACCAGACTTCGACGACAGCAGCAAGTGCAAGCGGCACGACGACACCCGCTAACAGCGCTCCGGCCGAGCGCCGCCGCCCTGGAGCAAGCGAGGCGGCCAGCACCATTCCTGGTACGAGCAGCAGCGCCTCGTCTCGAAGCGCCGCCGCCATCCCGACCAGCACGCCAGCCGCGAGCGACGCAGCGGGCGAGCGGCCACGGACCGCCACCATGAAGCCCATGGTGCTGAACGCGACCGCCGGCGCGTGCTCCCAACCGCTGATGGCGTAGAACCACAAGGGGGTTCCCAGCCCAAGCGACAGCAGCACGGCCGGGCCCAGCGCGGGGGAAACCATCCTCGCCGCGGCGTAGAGAATCAGGGCGCCGGCGACCACCGAAACGACGATCAACCCCTCGATCCCCCCGGCTCGCGCAGCCGCTGCCTGCATCACCGCCGCGCTCGGCGGGAAGATGGCCTGGGTCGATCCGTCGATCGTCATCACGAACGGCGGCCGCATCGGGAAGAACTGCCGCTGGGGGTCGAGAAACTCGCCTGGATACGGAATGTCGAGACTCGTGAAGCCATGGTGCGCGAGCGCCCGGGCCTGCACGTACTTCACGCCGATATCGCCGGAATAGACAGCCTCCGGGCTGAGCACCGCAAGGCCGAACACGGCATACGCGCCGACGATGGAGGCGAGGACAGCCGCAGAGCCGATCGTGAAACGGTGCGCGCGCGACTCGACGTTCCCCCGAGTGACCTCGGATGCAGTGGCGCCAATCGTCATGGAAGAGTGTCCCGTACCGAGGCCAGCCTCGCGGCGAGCAGCACGGCCTCGACGAGACTGGACGGGTCGGCAACGCCGCGTCCGGCGATGTCGAACGCGGTCCCGTGATCGACGCTGGTACGGATGATCGGCAGGCCGAGCGTCACGTTGACCGCGCGCCCGAAGGCCGCGAGCTTGACCGGTATCAGACCCTGATCGTGGTAGCAGGCCACGACCGCGTCGAACTCGCCGCGCACGGCGCGTACGAACACGGTGTCGGCCGGGAACGGACCGGCGACGTCCACGCCGCGCGCCCGGCACGCGGCCACGGCCGGCGCAAGGACCTCGACGTCCTCCCGGCCGATGAGCCCGTGTTCGCCGGCATGAGGATTCAGGCCCGCGAGCGCCAGCTTTGGAACAGCGAACCCAAACGAGGGCAGCGCGCCGGCGGTCAGTTCAATCGTCTCCTCGACCCGAGCCTGCGTGAGCGCGCACGGCACGTCCGACAGCGGGATATGGACCGTCGCCAGCGCGACCCGCAGGACGTCGGCGTAGAACATCATCGCCACGCGCGGCGCGCCGGTGAGCTCCGCCAGCAGCTCCGTGTGGCCGCGCCAGGGCAGCCCGGCGGCAGCAAACGCTGCTTTGCTGACTGGCGCGGTGACCATCGCCGCAATCGCGCCTCGTCCTGCGGCGTCGGCCGCGGCGACTATGGCTTCGTACGCCGCCCGTCCCGCGTCAGCGGACACGCGGCCGCGCGTGAAACGGGCCAGCTCCTCCTCCCGCCAGGGACCGTAGAGAACGGGATCGCAGGCAGCGTTCACCCGCTCGTCGGCCACCGCCTTGCCGGCAATCTCCGGTCCGATCCCGGCCGGATCGCCTGTCGTGATGCCGATGCGGGGCCGCACGGTCATCGAAGACTCACGCACGCCTCCCATCGTACAGCTGGCGAATCGCTGATCTCCCAGGTTCGACGTCCGGAGGACTCTCAGGTCCTCAGTGGTGCGCGCACGCGCTGCAGGTGCCGCAGGCGCCCGCTCCGGGTCCGGTCGGGTTGCTGCAGCTTCCGCAGCCTCCTTCGTCGGCGCAGCCGCCGTGCTTCACGCCCTTTCCGTTGGGCAGCTCGTAGCGCAGACAGCACTTCAGCCGGCCGCACATGCCGGACAGCTTCGATGGATTGAGGCTCAGGTTCTGCTGCTTGGCCATGCGAATCGAGATGGGCTCGAACGCCTGCAGCCACGTCGTGCAGCAGAGGGGCCGTCCGCACGAGCCGTAGCCGCCCAGCATCCGCGCTTCGTCGCGGACGCCGATCTGGCGCATCTCGATCCGCGTATGCAGATGCGCAGCGAGGTCCCGGACCAGCTCCCGGAAGTCCACGCGTCCATCCGCGGTGTAGTAGAAGACGAGGCGGGATCCGTCGAACATCTGCTCGACCCTGGCCAGCTTCATGGCCAGACCGCGCTCACGGATCTTGAGCAGGCAGATCCGATGCGCTTCCTGCTCGCGCTGACGCTGCTTCAGCCGCGTCACGACATCGTCGCGCGTCGCGCGGCGCACGAAGCGCTGGGACGAGTCCTCCGCCGGTTGCCGCCGGGCCGCCAGGGCCCCGATGGGCCGCGTGACCGTCCCGAACGCCTGGCCTTCGGCCGTCTGCACGACGACCCTGTCGCCTGGCGATGGCGTGTCGCAGGGAGGATGAGGCTCGTCGAGCGCGAGGTCGGGCAGAAGGAAGCTGTACGTCCGACCGGCGGGCGAGAACTTGACGCTGACGAACGGACGGTTCGGCCCTGCGCTCATGTCTAGCCGGGGGCCTTCGCCCCGCCGGCCCCCCCCTCGCCGTCGCTCGCGGGGGCCCCATTGCCCCGCTCCGCTCCGGCGGGGCGCGTCTGCGCCGGAGGAAACCAACGTTCTTGTCGGGTCCCGCATGACTGGGGCTCATGTCAGGCGAGGGCCAGCGGCGACGCTCGCCTTTCTACACCTGCAACGCTACCCAGTCGGCTACGATCTTCGGACTCGCGTTCCGGTCGAGCGCCGCCAGCGCCCGATCGATCGCGTCGAACGCTCGCAGCGCGCGGTCTCCGCCGAACGCCGCTGCCAGGCGGTCGAACAGCGGCACGAGGTCGGCATTGGCCAGCAGCTTCGGATCCGCTCTGGCCCCGACGGCACCCAGATCGCGAATCATGGACGCCAGCGCGCGCAACCGCCGCGCCAGCTCGTCGCGATCGCTGCCGCGCCTGGCGGCCACGGTCAGCGACTTCGCCGCATCGAGCCGCCGACGGACGTCGCGCGACGCTGCGGCGGCTTGCAGCAGGCGAAGCGCGGCGTCGCGTGCCTTTGCAAACTCGTCGGAGCCACCGTCGAGCGCGGCTCCGACGCTGCCGTCCGATACCGACGCGGCCGCGTGGGCGTCGGCGGGCGCCCACCCGTGCACCCGCATCAGCACCGCGGCCGTCTCGCCCGGGGCCAGCCGGCCGAAGCGGAGCCGCTGGCAGCGCGAGCGCACCGTCGGCAGCAAGAGGTCCGGCCGGGAGGTGACCAGTATGAAGCTCGATGACGCGGGCGGCTCCTCCAGCGTCTTCAGCAACGCGTTCTGCGCTTCGTCCACCATGCGGTCGGCGGCGTCGATGATCGTGACGCGCCGCCGCCCCTCGAACGGACGGTAGGCGGTCCGCTCGATTACATCGCGCACCTGATCGACCCTGATGGCGCCCGTCTCTCCAGGCGCGACCGTCAGGACGTCGGGGTGCACGCCCCGCGCGATCCTCGAGCACGCGGAACACACGCCGCACGCGTCGGGGCCCGGCGGCCCACCGGCGGCGGCGCCCACGCAATTGAGCGCCTGCGCCAGCGCGACGGCCGCCGTGCGCTTCCCCACACCCTCGGGACCCGAGAGAATCAGGCTCGGCGGCAGCGAGCCGCGGCGGGCGGCCGCGCCAAGGAGCCCGAGCAGATGCGTGTGGCCCGAGATCTCACGAAACGGCATGTCACCAGGATGCGGCGAATCGTATCACGGGAGGCCGGGGCCGCCCCTTCTCCTGCGCTCTTCCTCCTTCTTCCGCTGCTCTTCCCGCTTCTGTTTTTCCTCTTCTTCTTTCTTCTTCGCGTCGTCGCCCCCGAAACCGAACAGGCGCGACCAGAACCCGCGCTTCCTCGGCGGCTCTTCGGCCTTCCTCCGGCTGTCCGCATTCTCCGGAGGATCCGCCTTCTTCGAACCCGCGCCGCTCGTCCTTACGGGCGGCGGGGGGGGCGGCAGCCCCGCCGCGCCTGCCGAAACGGGAGTCCCCACACCCTTGCCGAAGATGCCGGCGAGCCGATCGACGAACGTCGGCGACGCGTGGACATCGCACGTGGAGGACGGCTGCCTGCCGCGCACGAAGAACTCCGTATAGACCATCGACTTTCGTTCGACGCCGCCATCCTCGGTCACCACCGGCACACTGTGGCAGCCGTCGTTGGGCAGCCTCCCCGACATCCGGCAGACGCTGACGCCGACGATGTTCGCGGGGCGCTCGAACCACTCGGGTTTGGCGCCGCGTGTCGCTGTCCTCATGAACGACGCCCAGATGGGCACCGCCAGGTCTCCGGCATATCCGTTGGGGATGATGGTCTTCGGCTGGTCGAACCCGATCCAGACGCCACTCACGAGCGTAGGCGTGAACCCCACGAACCACGCATCGTTGTAGTCGTTCGTGGTTCCGGTCTTGCCTCCGGCCGGAACGGTGAAACCCGATTGCCGGGCGCGGTACCCCGTCCCGGACGTGACCACCTCGGCGAGCATGCTGGCCATGAGGAACGCCGTCGCCTCACTGACCGCCTGCCGCGACTGTCCGGGATTCTCGTACAGGATGGCACCGTCGCTGTCCCGGACCATCCGGATCAGTACGGGCGTGTGGACGATTCCTTTGTCCGCAAAAGCTCCGTATGCCGCCGTCATCGCCGTCAACGTGACATCTCCGGAACCAAGCGCGAGCGACGGGACGCTGGGCGGCGTGCCGACGTTGAGTTTCTCCGCATAACCGACCGTCTCCGGGATGCCCACGGATGTGAGCAACTGCACGGCGGCCCGGTTGCTCGACACGCGGAGCGCCGCGCGAAGGCTCATGGCGTCGGCGCTCGTATGCCCCTCCTCGGGCAGCCAGCTTCCGTCCAGCGTCGGTATCGGATCGTTCAGGCCGGTGATCATGGACGCCGGCGAATAACCGGCCTCGAGTGCGGCGGCGAACACGAATGGCTTGAACGCCGAGCCGGCCTGGCGCCTGGCCTGCACCGCGCGGTTGAAGCGGCTCTCGTTGAAATCCCGGCCGCCGACCATCGCGCGCACGTGTCCGTTGGACGGATCGATCGCGATCAGCGCCCCCTGCAGGTAGTCGGGTGCGGCTCCATCCGGAACCGGCGTCCGCCGGCTGCTGCGCGCCGGATGAGCATAGCCACGACGTCGTTCGATGTCCTCCAACCCGCTCTCGAGCACGCCCTCTGCTGCCCTCTGAAGGTCCGGATCGATCGTCGTATAAACGCGGAGGCCCCCCTGGTACACGCGGTGCCAA
>DATIEW010000226.1:0-2857 GCA_035455585.1 Vicinamibacterales bacterium
TCCACGTCGCCCAGCTCGATTCTCCCGCCGCGTGTCTTCAGGGTCGGCGCCAACATCACGTTCTAGGTACGTAACAAAGACCCGGGCCGTTCGGCCCGGGTCCTTTTCCCGGGGGTCCGGGACCGGGGGTCCGGGATCCGCGAGTCGGGCGGTTCCTTCCTTTTTCCTTATCCCTTATCCCTTCCTACTCCCTTCCCCCTCTCTGAACCTCCATTGGTGGAAGGGCGGAGGCGACGTGACCCTTGCGGGCGCGCACGTTCAGGCCGCCGATCCTGGTCTTGACCTCGATCTTGCGGAACTTGCCGTCGAGCGTGGGATTGTCGGGCTCGTAGCCAATGACGTAGTAGGTGCTGGTGTCGCGCACGATGATGTTGAACGCGCGCGAGATGTCGTCGATGTTCCGAAGGCGCAGTCCACCCGTGCCGGCCGTGAGGATCGTCGGGCCGTCCTCGCCGGTGTCGAACACCGTCGATCGCGCCGGTTCGGGGCTGAGAACGTCGGGCGTGCCCTGCGGGCCGTGAATCAATCCTCGACCGTCGATCGAATAGATCGCCGTTCCGCCGCGGGCGGCCTGCGCCGCAATCCTCTGAAGCATGACGCGCGAATCCTCGATGAAGAACCCCTCCGACAGGAGCACGACCGTCTTGCGGCCGGGAATCCGGCTGAGACGGCTGACGACGTACCCGAGGTTCTGCATCGTGTCCCCGGTCAGCACGCGCGCGTGCCGGACGTACTGCCGTGCCTTCTTCTCGATCGTGTTCTCGACCTGCCCGAGGCCGCCGGTGCGTTCGCACTCGAAGAGGTCCTCCCGGCAGGCTTCGAGCGCCAGCCTCTCGGCAAGCTCCCGGCCGCCCTCCGCGATGCGGACCGCGTCGATCTCGCCCGGAATCCGCGGAAACTGCCGGAACGCCGAGAGCAGGCCCTGGCGATTGTCGAACGCCGGCACGGCCGAGTGCACCCCCGCGAGGAGCTCGGTCCGGCTCGCCGTCAGGCGTCCCCCGTACATCGCCCCGTTGACGAACACACCGCCGAAATCGCCGGGCCCGATGTGAGCGTTGATGAACTGCACCGCCCCCTTCTTGACACGCATCAGCGAGTCGTTGGCGAGGTGGCCTTCGTCGAAGAAGACCACGAAGACGCGCTGTGCGCGGTCCTCGGTCTGAGATGCGTTCTCGTACCTCTGCGCGCCTTCGTCTCCGAGCGTGCTCGAATACGCGGCCCGCTCGTGCGCGACGAGGAAGAACTGCTGGATCTTCTGCGGCCTGCCGTCCTCGAGGATTGTGAGGTCGTCGGCGGTGAGTCCGGGCACGAAATCGCCCCTCCCGTCGAGGACGATCACGTCGACCTGGACGAGAGTGGTGGACGAGCGGAAGGTGGGTTGCGAGGACCCCGACTGCGGGCGTTCGTCGCGGAGCGGAATCGAATCCGCCAGGGCCATGCAGAACAGCCCCAGGACGACGCAACCAGTCACACGCCCGATACGGATCATAGCATCTCCCGGGGGCCGGATTGTAGCCTTGGATCGCCAGTCCGGCCAGTATACGACAGGCCCGGCGTCTGGATCCGCGGTTCGCGGTTCACGGTTCGCGGTTCGGTGTTCGCGGCCCGGTTGCGGTTCCGGGGCCGGGATCAGGGCTGGCGACTGCGTTTCAGCACCTCGAGCGCGTGGCGGGCGGGGGACCCTGGATCGAGTTGCAGCGCCCGTTCGAACTGCTGCCTCGCCTCGTCGAACCTGCCCTCCGATGCCAGTATTCCACCGAGCAGCTCGTACGGCGCCGGGTCTTGCGGACTGAGCCGGACGGCCTCCTGGGCGTGCCTGGATGCTTCGGCCAGCTCGCCTCGGCCCATGAGCGCCCGCGCGAGATTCTGCCGCGCCCTGCTATTGGACGGATCCGCGTCGACGGCGCGGTGAAACGCCGAAATGGCCTCGTCCGTGCGCCCGGCCGAGGCCAGGGCGACGCCGAGACCGCCGAGCGCCAGGACATCGCGGGGACGTTCGGCCAGGTACGTGCGGTAGAGAGCGATCGCCTCCGCATACGAGTGCTGCCGCACCAGGGCGTTGGCGAGCAACGCGCGCGCTTCAAGGTCGTACGGGCGTGCCGCCAGCATGAGCCGATACTGCTCGGCCGCCTCCACCCACCGCTGGTCCTTCATGAAGAGATCGGCGAGCTGCGCGCGGGCCAGGTGAACCTGGTCCAGCAGGGGAGGCTGCGAGCTGATGAACTCCTGAAAACGTGCGATCGCCTCCTCAGGCTGCCCCTGCCTGGCGAGCACCGTTGCCAGGTAGTACCGGGCCGGCGGGAAGTCGGGCGCCGCCGCGCGCAGGTGCGACTCCGCCTCGTCGAATCGAGAAGCTGCGGCCAGTTCCATGCCGAGCATCGAGTGGGCCGCGGGGCTCGGCCAGCGTTCGAAGGTCGTCTCCGCAAGTCGAAGACTCGACGCGTACTCACTGTTCCTCCCGATGGTGCGCGCGGCAAGCAGCGTGGCCACGACAGCCAGTGCGGCCATGGCAGTAACCGCCGGCCGGGCCGCGGTGGAGGCATGAGGCGGGACCCTCCTGACCGTCGCGATCCTCCAGAGGCGGACCGCCCCGACCACTCCAAGCACGATCAGCGCAATGAGGGGAAGGTACATGCGGCGTTCGGCGCCGACCTCGGTGGCGATCGGGATGATGCTCGACGTCGGCGCGAGCGTGATGAAGAACCAGGCGCCAAGGAACCCCAGGCGCGGCTCCCGCACCAGCGCGACGATCGTGACGACGAGCAGCGAGACGATCAACAGTGCGTGCGGCCACACGTCGCCGAGGGTCAGCGGCTGCGGCCATCCGTAATAGAGCGTCAGCGAGCGCGGCCAGACC
>DATIEW010000227.1:0-2735 GCA_035455585.1 Vicinamibacterales bacterium
TCCCAACTCAACTCGGAACTCAAAACTCACAACTTCTATTTGGGAGTTGGGAGTTGGATGTTGGGATTCCTCTCGCGTTCCTGGCGCCGCCGCTGCCACAGGAGGTAGAGGACGCCAAGGATCGCGACCGCGGCGGCGACGGCCAGCGCGACCGGCTTCGCGTTCTGCTCGAGGAACGCTGCGGCCGCCTCTCCGTACCAGACCGCGAGCAGACCCTGGCCGAAGTACCGGAACCCGCGGCCGACGGCGATTGCGACGACGAAGTGGAGCAGGCGCACGCGCGCGACGCCTGCAGCAAGCACGAACACCTTGAAGGGCGTGGGCGGCGGCAGGATCGAGGGCACGAGCACTGCCAGCAGACCGAACCGGCGGAAGAGCTCCATGGCGCTGTCGATGTGCCGCTCGTGGACGCGCTTGCGGAGAAACGCGTCGCCCCCCTTGCGCGCCAGCAGGTAGAGCGCCAGGCACCCGCCGATCGACCCGAGCGTGGTCATCGTCGCGTAGTAGGGCATGCGCTCAGGATGGCGCGTGGTCAGCAGGATGACCAGCAGGTCGTTCACCTCCGGGAACGACAGGAACGAGGAATCGAGGAACGCGATCACGAAGAGACCGGGACCGCCCAGCGACAGCGCGAAGCTCTGCACCCATTCAAAGACGCGAGCCATTTGCTTGAGTGTAGACTAGAAGCCCTCTGGACACGACGACAGGACCTCAGCGGGCGCACGGCACGGCAGGCCTTGCAGCGCATGCCGTCGTGCCGGATCGTGCGCCCTCTCGCCGCTGGCCCCGCCGCATCCCCCTCTGCATCGCCAATGCCGTACTCGTAGCCGGCACGCTGGCCGCGTGGCATTACGCGTCGGCCGGCCTGGCGCTGAGCCACTACGACGCGCGCGCGCACCTCGTCGTTGCGCGCAGGATCTTCGACAGCCTGACGCCGGGCTGGCAGCAGATCGGCGCGGTCTGGCTGCCCCTTCCACACGTGCTCAACGCCATTCCGGTGCAGGTGGACGCCTGGTATCGATCGGGAGCTTCGGGCACCGCGATCTCGGTGATCAGCATGGCGGCCGCAGCGTGGGCGCTTGCGGCACTGATCGTCCGCACGACCGGTTCTGTGACTGCGGCTGCTGCCGGCGCCGTGCTGCTGATGGTCAACCCGAACGTGCTCTACCTGCAGAGCACGCCGATGACCGAACCGCTGCTGTTCGGCACGACGTTCGTCGGCATCGCGCTCACGGCGGCGTGGCTCGACCGCGGAGCGCCGGTCCCGGCGCGCGCACCGGGGCTGGCGCTGGCCGCTGCGTGCATGACCAGGTACGAGGCGTGGCTTGTGACGGTCGCCACCGTGGTCCTCTCGGCTCTGGTCCTCTGGCGCCGCGGCCGCGCCATCCGCGAAACGGCGTACGCAAGCGCGCGGCTGGCGGCGTACCCCATCGTCGTCGTCGCGCTGTTCATGCTCAACAGCCGTTGGACTGTAGGCGAGTGGTTCGTCAGCGGAGGGTTCTTCGCCGCCGAGAACGAAGCGCTGGGACGCCCGTTCGAGGCGTTGTCGCAGGTTCAGGAGGGACTGTACCGCCTGTCGGGGGCTGCCACGGTCTGGCCCGCATGGGCGGGCGCCGCGCTCGTGGCTGCGGGATTCGTCCGCTCGAAGACCAGGGCGCCGCTTGCCCTCGTGCTCGCGCTCGCGGCAGCGGCGGCGCTGCCGTGGTTTGCGTACTTCGAAGGCCACCCCTTCAGGGTCCGATACAGCCTTCCGCTCGTGGCGGCGTCTGCGGCAATCACTGCCGTGGGCCTGAGCCTGCTGCCGTCGCGGCTCCGCGGGGCTGCGGCCGCCGCGGTTGTTGCCGCCACCCTGCTTCAGGCTTCGCCGCTCGATCGATCCGCCGCGCTGGTCGTCGAGTCACAGCGCGACGAGCGGAACCGGGCCGGCAGGCTCGCCGCTACAGCGTATCTGGCGGAGCACGACGACGGCACGACGATCATGATGAGCATGGGATCGCTCGCGCACTACATGCATGACCTGTCGCACGCCGGATTCAACATCCGGGACTTCCTGCACGAAGGGAACGGCGAGCTGTGGACCTATGCGCTCGACCTGGGCCCGCAGGGGTTCGCAGGATGGGTGGCCATCGAGGAGCGGGCCGAGGGCGGCGACATCCTCTTCCATCACGCACGGCGGAACCCGGAGTGGCTGGCCGGATTCGAGCGCGTGGCCGAAGGCGGCGGTGTGGCACTGTACCGACGGCGGGACAAGGAATAAGGAATAAGGAACAAGGGACAAGGGACAAGGGACAAGGGACAAGGGATACGCCTTTACCCCTTGTCCGTTCAGTGGCGGTCTGATGGAGCTGCTCAGAACCTGAAGTGGACGGTGAAGCTGGTCGTCCAGCCGCCGAGATCGATCTTCTCGCCGAGAAAACCCTCAGGGAGCCCACCGGTGTTCCCATCGGCCTGCTGCCACCGGATCTCTCCGCCGATCCACGCGGCGTCCCCGACGGCGGCGCGGAGCCCTCCGAGTATCACCGGACCGACGTCGGTGCCGGTGGAGGTGAACTGATCACGGAAGATCGAGTTGTCGGTGAAGTCGATGAACTCGCCGGTCTCGCTGTAGCGCCAGCTGAAGACGCCGATGCCGCCGCCGACGTACGGCACGACGGCCGCGCGGCGGCCGATCGGCAGAAACCGGATCGTCCCGGTGATGGGCACGATGCGGAGCTTGAGATCCTGGACGATCTCCG
>DATIEW010000228.1:0-4718 GCA_035455585.1 Vicinamibacterales bacterium
CCCCGCAAGCGACCGAGCCGGGGTGTGGGGCGGAGCCCCACGCTAGGTAGGTATCGAGAAGACGGCGGTATTCGGGGGCCGTGACGAACGGCTGATCCGCCAGCGCGAACATCGCGGCCGCGCTGTGCTCGAGCTGGCCCACTGCGGTCCGGAACGAGCTGCCCATTCCGGTCGCATAGTTGGGGTTGATCGCGTGGCGGCAGGCGAGGCCCGCGATCGCCGCCAGGATCTTCTCGTGCTCGTACCCCACGACCACGAGCACATCGTCGAATCCCGCTTCCGAGACCTGCCGCACGGTGCGCGTGACGATCGGCTCGCCGCCAAGATCCAGCAGCAGCTTCTGCGTGCCCATGCGCGTGGAAGCGCCGGCCGCGAGCACGACGGCGGTAATCATCGGGGCATTGTAGCAATGAGAGAGCTCGCGGTTCGCGGTCCGCGGTTCGCGGGACGAGGGGTCGTACTTGCGTTCATGCGTCAGTCGGATAGTAGAATGGCGATTCCCCCGACGTGCGAGGTGCGGCGCCGGACAGCGCCCATCGATCCGTCGTTCGCCGCGAGAGGAGGTTGACCAGGTGATCCCAGCAGCCTTCGAGTACGTCCGCATCCGATCAGCCGATGAGGCCTTCGCAGCGCTGCAGAAGCACGGTTCCGAGGCGCGCGTGCTGGCCGGCGGCCAGAGCCTGATTCCCGCGATGCGATTCCGTCTGGCGCGCCCGGCCGTTCTCGTCGACATCAACCCGGCGAAGGACCTCGACTACGTCCGCACCGACGGGGCCCTGACGATGGGCGCGACGGCGCGCGACAGCGCGATCGAACGCGCCGCGTGGATCGGAAATCGCCAGTGGAGCCTCCTGCACGACGTCTCGCGCGTCGTCGCCGACCCGGTCGTGCGACAGATGGCCACGGTCGTCGGCAGCCTGTGCCACAACGATCCGGCGGGCGACTGGACGACGGTGGCGCTCGCCGCGCGCGCGGAGGTCGAGGTGCGCGGCAGGAGCGGAGCGCGGTGGGTGAAGATCGACGACTTCCTCGTCGACAGCTTCACGACCGCCGTGCAGGAAGGCGAGATGGCCCTGGCCGTCCGGTTCCCGGCGCCGGACGATCGTACCGCCGGCTCCTATCAGAAGGTGGAGCGCAAGGTCGGCGACTTCGCCACGGCCGCGGCGGCCGTCCAGGTGTCGCTGAAGGCCGACGGCACCGTCCGCGAGGCCGGAATTGCGCTGTCGGCGGCCGGGCCCTGCGCCGTGCGCGTCGAGGAGGCCGAGCGGGCGCTCGCCGGACAGAAACCGTCGGCGGAAGCCATCCGGGCGGCGGCCGACGCGGCGAGCCGCCGCAGCGAGCCGCAGGCCGACCAGCGCGGCAGCGTCGAGTACAAGAAGCATCTGGCCGGCGTCCTCGTGGCGCGCGGCCTGCGCCAGGCCCTGGCGCGTCTGGGGGTGCAGCCATGAAGGTCAACGTCAAGGTGAACGGCGTCGCGTACGAGCGGGACGTCGAGCCGCGCACGCTGCTCGCCTACTTCCTGCGCGAAGCGTGCGGGCTCACCGGCACGCACGTCGGCTGCGACACGTCGAGCTGCGGCTGCTGCGTGGTCGTCCTGGACGGCGACAAGGCCGTGAAGTCCTGCACGATGTTCGCCGTGCAGGCCGACGGGCACGAGATCATGACGGTGGAAGGCCTCGCGCAGGGCTCGACGCTGCACCCCATCCAGCAGGCGTTCTGGGATCAGCACGGGCTGCAGTGCGGCTTCTGCACGCCAGGGATGATGCTGACGTCGTACGCGCTCCTCAAGCAGAACCCGCAGCCGAGCGAGGCCGAGATCCGCGAGGGACTGGCCGGCAACCTCTGCCGCTGCACCGGATACCAGAACATCGTCAAGGCCCTGCAGCAGGCGGCGGAAACACTCCGGCAGCCGGCTGCGGCGGTCAAGTGATCGGGGGAGAACAACGATGAGCGACGAAGCAACCCCCAGGCACGCCCTTGGCGTGGCCATGAAGCGGAAGGAAGACCCGCGCTTCCTCCAGGGCAAGGGACGATACGTCGAGGATGTGATGTTGCCCGGCATGCTCCACATGGCGCTGGTGCGCAGCACGTATCCGCACGCCGGGATCAAGTCGATCGACATCGGCGACGCGATGAAGGTCCCGGGCGTCGTCGCGGTGATCACCGGCAAGGACCTGGAAGCGGCCGGCCTCGGGTGGCTGCCGACGTTCCACGGGCTCGACAAGCAGATGGTGCTGGCCATCGGCAAGGTGCTCTTCCAGTACCAGGAGGTGGCCGCCGTGTTCGCCGAGTCGCGGGCGACGGCCGTGGACGGCGCCGAAGCGGTGCAGGTCGAGTACGAGCCCCTCCCGGTCGTCGCGGATCCCTTCACGTCGAAGAAGGACGAGGTGATCCTGCGGCAGGACCGCGAGAAGAAGACCAACCACATCTTCCACTGGGAGGTTGGCGACAAGGACGGGACCGGGCGGGCGCTGGAGAAGAGCGCGAAGCGCGTGAGCCAGCGCATCTGGTTCCAGCGGTGCCATCCCGCGCCGCTCGAGCCGTGCGGGTGCGTGGCTGAGTTCGACACGATGGGACGGCTGCAGTTCCACGTGACGTCGCAGGCGCCGCACGTCTACCGCACCGCGCTCTCGATCGTAACCGGAATCCCCGAGGACAAGATCCACGTGATCTCGCCGGACATCGGCGGCGGGTTCGGCAACAAGGTGCCGGTCTATCCCGGCTACGTGTGCGCCGTGGTCGGCGCGCTGAAGCTGGGACGTCCGGTGAAGTGGATCGAGTCGCGGACCGAGAACCTCACCTCGACGGGCTTCGCCCGCGACTACCACATGGACGTCGAGCTGGGGGCGGCGGCCGACGGCAGGCTCACGGCGCTGCGCGTATCGACGGCCGCCGATCACGGCGCCTTCGACGCGGCCGCCGATCCGTCCAAGTACCCGGCCGGAATGTTCGGCGTCGTGACCGGCAGCTACGACTTCCCGGTCGGCCACGCCGAGGTTGACGCCTACTTCACGAACAAGGCGCCGGGCGGGATCGCGTACCGCTGCTCGTTCCGGGTGACCGAGGCGAGCTACGCCATCGAGCGCGCGATGGACATCCTGGCCGACGAGCTGGGCATCGACGCCGTGGAGCTTCGCCGGAAGAACTTCGTGAAGAAGGAGCAGTTCCCCTACAAGTCGGCGCTCGGCTTCACCTACGACAGCGGCGACTACCACCGGACGCTCGAGAAGGCGCTCGAGAAGATCGGCTATAAGGAGCTGCTGAAGGAGCAGGCCGAGAAGCGCGCGCGCGGCGAGCTGATGGGCATCGGCTTCTCGACTTTCACCGAGGTGGTCGGGGCGGGACCGTCGAAGCACTTCGACATCATCGGCATCAAGATGTTCGACAGCGCCGAGATCCGCATCCACCCCACCGGCGCGGGCATCGTCCGGGCCGGGACCAAGTCGCAGGGACAGGGGCACGAGACCACCTGGGCGCAGATCGTAGCCGAGGAGCTGGGCCTCGATCCGCAGACCATCATGGTCGAGGAGGGGGACACGGACACCGCCCCGTACGGCCTGGGCACCTACGCCAGCCGCAGCACGCCCGTGGCGGGCGCGGCGATCGCCACGGCCGCGCGCCGCGTGCGCGAGAAGGCGAAGAAGATCGCCGCGCACATGCTCGAGGTGGGCGAAGGCGACGTCGAATGGAAGGACTACAAGTTCCAGGTGAAGGGCGTGCCCGGCAAGAGCGTCACGATGAAGGAGGTCGCCTTCGCCGCCTACACGAATCCGGGGCCGAACGAGCCCGGGCTCGAGGCGACCAACTACTACGATCCGCCCAACATGACCTTCCCGTACGGGACCTACATCGCCGTGGTCGACATCGATCGCGAGACGGGCGAGGTGAAAGTCCGGAGGTTCCTTGCGGTGGACGACTGCGGCACGGTGATCAACCCGCTCGTCGTCGAGGGACAGATCCACGGGGGCCTGACCGAGGGCTTCGCCATCGCGTTCATGCAGGAGATCCAGTACGACGCCGAGGGCAACAACCTGAACACGAACTTCACCGACTACCTGCTGCCGACGTCGCTCGAGACGCCGCACTGGGAGACGGCGAACACCGTGACCCCGAGCCCGCATCACCCGCTGGGGGCGAAGGGCGTGGGAGAGAGCCCGAACGTCGGGAGCCCGGCCGCGTTCGTCAACGCGGTGGTCGACGCGCTGTCGCCGCTCGGCGTCAGGCACCTCGAGATGCCGATCACGCGCGATAAGGTGTGGCGGGCGATCCGGGATGCGGAGTCCCGGAAGCGCTGATGGCCTCGAGATCCTCGACGTGAAGCTTCAATACAGCGGCCAGGAGCGGATTCCGGCGGACACCGACAAGGTCTGGGCGTTCGTCAACGATCCCGACAAGATCGGGCACTGCCTGCCGGACGTCGTCGAGGTCACGGTGCAGGATCCGACGCACTTCGAGGCGGTGGTGCGGGTCGGCGTCGGGCCGGTGCGCGGGAAGTTCAAGTTCAGGTTCGAGCTGCAGCCCGACGCGGCCGCGCGCCGGATGAACATGAAGATCTCCGGCGGCGGCCTCGGCAGCGCGCTCGACCTGACCGCCGGCGCCGACATCGTGCAGGCCGATGGCTCGACGACGCTGCTCAACTGGAGCGGCGAGTCCGTCATGCGCGGCCCGGTCGCGGCCGTCGGAGGCCGCGTGCTGGACGCACAGGCGCAGAAGCTCAT
>DATIEW010000229.1:0-2679 GCA_035455585.1 Vicinamibacterales bacterium
CCGATCTTCACGAACACGAAGGGCATGTTCCTTCAGACCATCTACCACCCGCTCCGCCTCTACGCGGAGCACACGCGGGCGGTCGCGCTCGACGTCCACGTCGACACGCCCCGTCACGATCTGCCGGCCGGCCTCGAGGAGCGGACCTTCGGCCGCGTCCACCACGTCGCCGACCTCGGGCCGTTCCCCCTCCTGGACGCCGTCGCGACGTGCGACGAGGGCGGGCGCGAGCTCACGATCGGGGTCGTCAACCGGGACCGTGACCGGAGCCACGCGGCGACGATCGACCTGAGCGGCGCCATGGCGACCGGAGAGCTCCACGTCTCCGAGGTCAACGGGCCCGACGTGGGCGCCACGAACTCGTTCGAGCATCCGGACCGGGTCGGCGTCCGCGAGCACCGGCGGCCGGCCGCGGGACACCGCCTCGAGTACGAGTTTCCGGCGCACTCCGTGTCGGTCTTGCGCGTGCACCTCGCGCTCTGATCTGCGTCGCGGGCGGTCCCGGCGTTCACGTCCGCGCGTGAATCGCTGATTCGCCTGTCGATGTGGATGCCGCCGGAAGCTGGAAGGAGAAGATCCCCCGCGCTCGCCGTTCGACTCCGCCCACAGACGACCGCCATGCGTCTCGATGATCGAGCGGCTGATCGCGAGGCCGAGACCCATGCCGTGCGGCTTGCTGGTGTAAAACGGGTCGAATAGTCGATGCGTCTCTCCCGGGGGCAGGCCGGTTCCACGGTCCGCGACGCTAATCGTGACCATCGGGGGGCGTGTCGTTCCCCATGTAAGAGCGGGCCGTCGATCCCCTGGTCACGGCGGTGATCGCAGATGGCCTGGGTGATCGCGACGATGTGGGCCTCGGTGAACCAGCCGGTGCTGAGCCCGGTGTCCGCTCGTGCCGAAGATGACGCGTTGATTCGGGTCCCCCGTGTCAGGTTTCCGCGCGTAGTACTCCCGCTCGAGGCGGGCCACGTCCACCAGCATCTCCTTCGGGGCCGGCTTCCCCGCCAGCGGAGAGATCGTCACGATTCCAGCCTTCGATTCAGCCATCGATCGCGCTTCCTACGGCACGGGGCACGGCTTGGCATCCCAGATCTCGGCCGCGTACTCCGCGATGGTGCGGTCACTGGAGAACGTGCCCGAGGCCGCCACGTTGAGGACCGCCTTGCGCGCCCATGCCTTCGGGTCGGTGTAGAGCTGCTCCACGCGGCGGTCCGCCTCGAGATAAGAGGTGAGGTCCGCCAGGTGCATATAGTGGTCGCCTCCCGTCAGCAACGCGTCGCGCAACGGGGCGAACGCGCCGGGTTCGTTACGGCTGAAGCAGTCGGAGAAGATCAGGTCGAGCGCGGCGCGCGTCTCCGCCTCGTGGTCGTAGTGCCAGTGCGGACTGTACCAGCCGCGGCTGCCGGCAACCTGATCGGCCGTGAGACCGAACAGGAAGAAGTTCTCCTCGCCTGCCTCTTGCGCCATCTCGATCGTGGCGCCGTCGCGCGTGCCGATCGTGAGCGCGCCGTTCATCATGAACTTCATGTTGCTGGTGCCGCTGGCCTCGTAGCCGGCGGTCGAGATCTGGTTGGAGACGTCGCTCGCGGGAATCAGGCGCTCGGCGAGCGACACGCAGTACTCCGGCAGGAACAGGACCTTGAGCCGGCCGCGCACAGCGGGGTCGCCGTCGATCGTGCCGGCCAGGTTGTTGAGGAACTTGATGATCACCTTGGCCAGGTGGTAGGCCGGCGCCGCCTTGCCGGCGAAGAAGAAGGTCCGCGGCGTCATCGGGAGCCCCGGATTCTGCCGCAGCCGGTTGTAGAGCACCACGATCCTGAGCCCGTTGAGCAGCTGCCGCTTGTATTCGTGAATGCGCTTGACCTGGGCGTCGAAGATGGTCTCCGGATCCAGGGTGAGCCCGGTCGACGAGCGGAGCCAGTCCGCGAACTGCCCTTTTGCCGCGCGCTTGGCCTTTCGGAAGGCGTCGAGGAAGCCGGCGTCATCGGCCAGCGGTGCCAGGCGCCGGAGCTGCCCGAGGTCGGTGATCCAGCCGTCGCCGATCGCGTCGGTGATGGCGCCCGCGAGCCGCGGATTCGCCAGCAGGAGCCAGCGGCGCGGCGTCACCCCGTTGGTCTTGTTGTTGAAGCGCTCCGGAAACATCTCGGCCAGGTCCTTGACCGTCACCGTGCGGAGGAGACCGGAGTGAATCCCGGCCACACCGTTCGTGCTGTGCGAGCCGACGATGGCAAGGTTGGCCATGCGGATCTTGCCCTCGCCCCCCTCTTCGACGAGGCTCACCCGCTCGACCCGGGCGCCGTCGCCGGGAAAGCGGGCCCGGACCTCGTCGAGCAGGCGGCGGTTGATCTCGAGGATGATCTCCAGATGGCGCGGCAGCAGCACCTCGAACCACGGCAGCGGCCACTTCTCCAGCGCCTCGGGCAAGAGCGTGTGATTCGTGTAGGCCAGCGTCTGCCTGGTGAGATCCCAGGCCTCGTCCCAGCCGAGGTGCGCCTCGTCGAGCAGGATTCGCATGAGCTCGGGGACGGCCAGAGCCGGATGCGTGTCGTTGAGCTGGATGGCCACCTTCCCCGGGAGCGTTTGCCAGTTGGCGTTGGCGCGGCGGAAGCGCCGCACCAGGTCCGCCAGCGAGCAGGCGACCAGAAAATACTCCTGCACGAAGCGCAGGGCCTGTCCCAT
>DATIEW010000230.1:0-3893 GCA_035455585.1 Vicinamibacterales bacterium
GCGGCTGCGGATCTGCGGGGGCTCTGGCGTGGCAACGTCGGGCATGGGATCACTATAGTTCATACGCGGATGGACTCCGTAGCTTCCACCCTCAGGCTGAAGCCCCTGCGCGGCCGGGGACTTCCGGCTGAAAGCCGGAAGTCACGAGTCCATTGCTACACCGCGCGCCGGTTCGTATCGGGTTGGCGGGAGTGCGCCGGCGCACCTCGGCGCGCGCGATGCGGCCACAGTGCTGAATGAGTCGTTCAGTCATGCCGACCCCAGGCCGAATCGCGGTCGACCCCGGGCCTCTGCCGGAAACCCGTGCCGGAATCACAAACCCCCGTCGTGAACCCTCGTCATGAAGCCCCGTACGGCGTCTATGACCTCGTCCTGCATCACGCCCGGCCGTCCGCTCACTTTGAGCGAGTGATCCCCGCCCGCGATCTCGTGCAGCTCGGCCCGCTGGAGCGACGGCAGCAGCGCCCGAATCTCGTCCGCGGTTCCGAACGGATCGCGCGTGCCCTGCACGAAGAGCATCGGCGCGGCGATCTGCGGCAGGTGGGCATCGCGGCGCTGTTCGGGCTTGCCGGGGGGGTGCAGCGGATAGCCGAGGAACACGAGCCCGCGGATGCCGACTCCGCCCTGGGCCGCGACGTGTGACGCGATGCGGCCGCCAAGGGACTTGCCGCCGATGAAGAGCGGCTCGCCGCCGATCTGCGCGCGCGTCGCCTCGATCGCCTGCCGCCACGATGCCTCCAGGACCGGCGCGCGATCGGGGACCTTGCGGCGGGCGGGCATGTACGGGAAGTCGAACGTCACCGCGGTCACGCCGCGGCTCGCCATGCCTCGCGCGAACCGGACCATGAACGGACTCTGCTGTCCGGCGCCGGCGCCGTGCCCGAGCACGAGGACCGCCGCCGGCGATGCCGCAGAGTAAACTGTGATCTCCTGACCGCCCGTCACGGAGGGATTATGGCACGCGTGCGGAACCTGCTGGAGGAGACGCTCGAGGCGCTGGGGTTCGCCCGCAGCGGCGTCATCGACGAGCTGGAGAACATCCCCGACGACCAGTTCGGTTTTCGCCCGACCTCGAAGACCCGCAGCGTCGCCGAGCTGGCACAGCACATCATCGAATCCGGGCTGATGGCGACCGGCGAGCTGACCCGCCCCGACGGCAGCTTCCAGCGCAGGTCGTACCAGGAGTTCATCGACGAGTACGCGGGCAGCCGCGCGCGGACGGTCGAGAAACGCGCTCTCATCGGCCTGCTGCGGGTGACGCTCGACGAGGCGCTGGCAGCCTTCCGCAAGGCCGGCGAAGCGGCGCTCCTGAAGGACATCGTGCAGTTCAACGGGGAGCCGGCCACGCGGCTGACCTGGCTGAACCATGCCATCGCCCACGAGGAGTACCATCGCGGCCAGCTCGCCCTCTACGCGCGGTTGATGGGGCGCGTGCCGGCGCTCACGCAGCTCATCGAAGGGCAGGGGGCGTCGTAATCGGCGCGCTGGTGGAGTCGCAGTTCGCGGTTCGCGGTCCGCGGATCGGGTTCGGGTGCTCCGGGCGAACGACAATCCGACCCGCGGTCCGCGGCTTCGCCAACGCCGCGCCGCGAACCCGCGAACCGGCGAGCCGGCGAACTGCGAACCGGCGAACCGCGAGCCGCGAGCCGCGAGAACCTGGACTTGCCAAACATCAATCCACAGATATAGATTAATAGATGTGGCTTCTTCTCCGGCGGGCCTCTTCCGTCTGCTCGGCGACGAGGCGCGGCTGCGGATTCTGCGCCTGCTCGCCCTCGAGCGCCTCAACGTGACCGATCTGACGGGCATCCTCGGGATCGCGCAGTCCGGCGTGTCGCGCCATCTGGGCCTGCTCAAGGAGGCCGGCCTCGTCGTCGAGCAGCGCGAGGGGGGGTACACGTACTTCCGGCTGGCCCCGGGGCGGTCCGATCCGGCCGACGGCGGGGCTCCGCTGGCGGCGCTGCTGCGCGCCGAGTTCGAGAGCGCCTCGAGCACCGGTCTCTGGCGGGCAGACGAGGCGCGGCTCGCCGAAGTTCGCCGGCTGAGGAAGGAGAACTTCGACGCCCACGCGGGTCCCGACACCAACGAGCGACAGCTCGTGCCGGGACGGAGCTGGGCCGCCTGGGCGCGCGCGCTCGGGCACCTGCTCCCGCCGCTTCGCGTCGCGGATCTCGGCTGCGGCGAAGGGTATCTGACCATCGAGGCGAGCCGGTGGGCCTCGCGCGTGATCGCCGTCGATCGATCCAGGGTCGTCCTTCAACGGGCGCGCGCCCTGGCCGCGAGGCGCCGCGTCCGGAATGTCGTCTGGAAGCGCGGCGAGATCGAGCGCGTGCCCATCCGGGACGGGAGCGTCGACGTCGTGCTCCTCTCACAGGCGCTGCATCACGCGCAGGATCCTTCGCGCGCGCTCGCCGAGGCGGTACGGATCCTCGTCCCCGGCGGACGCGTGCTCGTGCTCGATCTGCGCGAGCACAGTGAGCAGTGGGTGCGTGAGCGTCTCGGCGACCGCTGGGCGGGCTTCAGCGACCAGGCCCTGGAGCAGCTTCTGCGGACGGCCGGGCTCGAGGGCGTCCGGGTGAACGTCGGAGCACGCCGCACCGGCGATCCGTTCACCGTTCTGATCGCCAGCGGAACGAAGCCGAAGAAGACCGGACGAGCGGAACGGCGGTCGACGCACAACCGGCCCACGGCGCCCACGAAACAGAGAGGGAAGCGCTCATGACATACCCGTCTGCGCCGGACCCCGGATCCCGGACCCCGGACTCCGGCAATCGGCTGCACGCGCTGCAGGCCGTCCTCGATGAGCGCGTCCTCGTCCTGGACGGCGCCATGGGCACGATGATCCAGCGCTACAGGCTCGGCGACGCCGATTTCCGCGGGGAGCGTTTCGCGAACTACCCGTGCGATCAGAAGGGCAACAGCGACCTGCTCGTGCTGACGCGTCCCGATGTCGTCGGCGCCATCCACCGTGAGTACCTCGAGGCTGGCGCCGACATCATCGAGACCAACACGTTCACGAGCACGGCCATCGCGCAGGCGGACTACGGCCTCGAGGATCTCCCGTACGAGCTGAACGTGGCCGGCGCGCGGATTGCGCGGGCGGCCGCGGACGAGTGGACCGCGCGGACGCCGGATCGGCCCCGGTTCGTCGCCGGCTCGATGGGACCAATGAACCGGACGCTGTCGATCTCGCCGGACGTCAACGACCCGGCGTTCCGCGCGATGACGTTCGACCAGGCTCGCGCGGCCTACGAGGACCAGGTCCGCGGCCTCATCGACGGCGGCGTCGACCTGCTGCTGCTCGAGACGATCTTCGACACGCTGAACGCCAAGGCGGCCATCATCGCCATCGAGAACGTGTTCGACCAGAAGGGCGTCAGGCTTCCTCTCGTGATCTCGGTGACGATCACGGATCGCAGCGGCCGCACGCTGTCGGGCCAGACCGTGGACGCCTTCTACATCTCCATCCGGCACGCGCGTCCCTTCGCGGTCGGGATGAACTGCGCGCTCGGCGCGCGCGAGATGCGGCCCCATCTCGAGGAGCTGGCGCGCGTGGCCGAATGCCGCCTCGTGTGCTATCCGAACGCCGGGCTGCCGAACGCCTTCGGCGAGTACGACCAGCTGCCGGACGAGACGGCCGGGCTGCTGCGCGACTTCGTCGCCAGCGGTCTTGCCGACATCGTCGGCGGCTGCTGCGGCACCACGCCGGACCACATCAAAGCGGTCAAGAACGCGGTTGAAGGGCTGAAGGGCCGGACGCCGGCGGAGCGCTCGCGGCTGTTTCCCGGAGGCTCGGCGCTGTCGGATGGACCTGTCCGCTTCACCCGGTTCGCCGGCCTGGAGCCGCTCGTCATCAGGCCCGACAGCAACTTCCAGATGATCGGCGAGCGTAC
>DATIEW010000231.1:0-2156 GCA_035455585.1 Vicinamibacterales bacterium
GCGCAGCGCTCGAGCGCGTCGAGCATGTCGAAGTCCGGAATGCTCCGGCACGATCCATGCGCGACGTCGCCGTCGATCGACAGGACGATCGCCGGCTTGTGGTAGGCGTCGACGAGCTTCGAGGCGGCGATCCCAATCACACCCCTGTGCCAGCCTTCCCCGCCGACGACCAGGACGTTGTGCGCGCCCACGGCCGGATCGGTTTCGATCGCCGTCCTGGCCTGCGCGACAAGATCCGCCTCTTCCTGCTGGCGGCGGGCGTTCTCGTCGTTGAGCTGTTCCGCGAGCGCGCGCGCCTCTTCCGCCATGCCCTCGCCGGTCGCCAGCAGCAGCCGCGTGGCGATGTCGGGGGTGCTCATGCGGCCCGCGGCGTTGACGCGCGGCGCGACGAGGAACGCGATCTCGTAGCTGTCGATCGTCTTACCCGTCAGGCCCGAGGCCTCCAGCAGCGCGCGCAGGCCGATCGTGTGCGGCCCCTTCGTCAACGACGCCAGGCCCAGCCGGGCGATCACCCGGTTTTCGCCGACGAGCGGGACGACGTCTGCGAGCGTGCCGAGCGCGGCCATCTTCACGAAGCCGGGGAGCCACTTCGTGCGCCCGGCGCGTTCGCAGAGCGCCTGCACGAGCTTCAGCGCGACGCCGACGCCCGCGAGGTACTTGTCGGGATAGCTGCAATCGTGCCGCTTCGGATTGATGACGGCCAGCGCCGCGGGCAGCGCCCGTTCCGGCTCGTGATGGTCGGTGATGATCAGGTCGACGCCAAGCTCCCGCGCGCGGCGCGCGGCGTCGCTGCCGCGGATCCCGCAGTCCACCGAGACGATCACGTGGACGCCCTCGGCGTGCAGGCGATCGATGGCGGCTGGCTGGAGGCCGTACCCGTCGCGGATCCGGTCCGGAATGAAGTGGACGACGGCGCCGCCCAGCATCTCGAGGGCGCGGCGGAGAAGGACGGTGGACGTGATGCCGTCGACGTCGTAGTCGCCATGGATCGCGATCCGTTCGCGCCCGGCGAGCGCCTGCTCGAGGCGCGCGACGGCCCGGTCCATGTCCGCCAGCCTGAACGGATCGTGCAGATGATCCAGCGACGGGTTCAGGAACCGGGACGCGCTCTCCGCGTCGGCAAGTCCGCGCAGGCACAGCAGCCGCGCGACGGTCGGGTGGATCCCGAGCGCCGCGGCCAGGCTGCCGGCCTGCCCCTCGTCGCAGGGCAGGTGCTGCCAGAGCAGGGATCTCGTCATGCGGGACCGCCCGAATCCGCGTCCACGAAGGCCTGGCCCTCCGCGCCCATCCGACGGAATTTCTCGTATCGGGCCGCGAGCAGCTCCCCGGCGCCGAGCGCCGACAGCTCGCCGAGCGCCTGCGACAGCGCCTGATCGACGAGCGCGCTGGCGGCATCGTAGTCGTTGTGGGCGCCGCCGACCGGCTCCGGTACGACACGGTCGATCAGTCCGAGCGCCAGCAGGTCCGGGGCGGTGATCCTGAGCGCCTCCGCCGCCTCGACCTTGCGGTTCGCATCGCGCCACAGGATGGCGGCGCACCCTTCAGGCGGGATCACGCTGTACACCGAGAACTCCTGCATCAGGACCCTGTCGCCGATGGCAATCCCGAGCGCCCCGCCGCTGCCTCCTTCGCCGCTGACGATCACGACGATGGGCACCTCGATCATGATCATCTCGCGGAGGTTCCACGCGATCGCCTCCGCCACGCCGCGCTCTTCCGACTCCACGCCGGGATAGGCGGCCGGCGTGTCGACGAAGACCACGATCGGGCGCCGGAATTTCTCGGCGAACCTCATGATGCGGAGCGCCTTGCGGTACCCCTCCGGCTTGGCGTATCCGAAGTTCCGGAAGATCTTCTGCTTGGTGTCGCTGCCCTTCTGCTGGCCGATGATGGCGACCGGGTTTCCGTTGTACGCGGCCATGCCCGAGACGATTGCGTGATCGTCGGCGAACCGCCGGTCACCATGGAGCTCGTCGAAATTCGTGAACAGCCGTTCGACGTAGTCGAGCGCATTCGGCCGCGCCGGGTGCCGCGCGACGAGCACCCGCTGCCAGGGTGTGAGGCTCGCGAAAATCTCGGCGCGGATGCCGTCAGCCCGCTTGCGGAGCGTTTCGATCGATCGCTCCCGCTCGGGCGTACGTGGCAGCATGCTGATC
>DATIEW010000232.1:0-2133 GCA_035455585.1 Vicinamibacterales bacterium
CTGGTGGCCGCCGCCGGCATCGCCGCGAAGCTCGTCGACAACGCGGTCGCTTACGGGAATCCGCTCTATCCGTTCCGCATTGCGATGGCGGGTCTGCTGCTGGACGGACCGATCGACGTGCTCGGCACGGCCGAGGATTCGCTCGCCGAAGCGTGGCGGCCCTATCCGTCGCCGGTCCGCTGGCTGGTCTCGGTGCTCGAGATCGGGGCATACGACTATCGCGAGGTGCCGTGGACCTTCGATCAAGGGTACTGCGCGACCTCGCTCGCCTGGAAGGATTGCTGGCGGCCGGTCACCGCGTCGTTCCGCATGGGTGGCTACTTTGTCCCCTACGTTCTCGGCCTGCTCGCTTTTCTCGGGTGGCGGCTGGCCTCGCTACCGCGCCGGGAGCGGCGCATTCTGGGCGCGGCCTTTGTCGGCAGCACGCTCCTCGCGGCCTGCCTGCCTCGCTCGCACGAGCTGCGGTATTACCTGTTCTGGATGATTGTTCTGCTCGCGCTGTGCCTGATCGCCGCGTTCGACCAGGCCGATCGTCCGACGCGGGCGGGCGCGAAGGCCGGCGGCGTTCTCGGCACCGTCGTCATCGTCGCGTTGGCGTCGGTGCTGCTGATGACGCAGGCGCGCTATGTGACGCCGATCGGGCCGAACGTGGACGCGCTCGTCGCCTCGTTCGGCGCGCGGCAGATCGTGGCCGGGATTCCCGACGGCGCCGTTGTCTGCGTCGACCCTGGGCGGCAGCCGTTCAGCTTCCTGTTCGCGCCGGTCTTCCATCCGGGCCGGTCGTACACGGCCCTTGACGGCTATATCGGTCCCTGCCGCGCGGTCGTGCCACCAGCCGAGGTCGGCGGCCCGTCGTGAGCCCCAGCCGAGCGGCGTGGCCGCTCCGATCGCTGCGGCGGATGCATCGGCTGGCCGAGCGTGAGGCGCCGCGCCAGCTGCGTGAGCATGCGGTTCATCTCGACGATCTTGAGATAGAGGAGAAGGATCACGGAGCACGTGATCACCACCCAGAGATACATCAGGAGATCGGCGCCGCGACCCACCCCGAGGGCCTGCGCCACCGCGCTCGCGTGCTCCGGGCGCCAGACGAAATATGCGCCGCTCGCCAACGTGGCGAGGACGGCGAGCCGCACGCCGCGCGAGCTGATCCGCTGCAACGCGACGAACAGCGCGAGGAGTGCCAGGAGGCCGATCAGGAGAAGCTTGATGATCATCGCAAGAGCCATCCGACCAGGAGATCGACGAGTATGCCGGCCGAACCGCTCACCTTCTGGCCCTTTCCGAGGCTGTACTCCGAATAGCGGATCGTGACCGGAACCTCGCGGTAGCTCAGCTTGAGGCGGGCAATCTGGTTGATGATCTCCGAGGCGTGCGCCATTCGGTCCTGGGAGATCGCCAGCTTGCGGGCCGCCTCGCCCGTCATCGCCCGCAACCCGTTGTGGGCGTCGGTCAACCGCAGGCCGGAGGTGGCCTTCGTGAACACCACGGCCGCCTTCAGAACGAGCCGGCGGAGTCGGGGAAGGCCTTCGGACTGGCCGAGGAAGCGGCTCCCGAGTACGACGTCGAGCCGGTTCTCCACCAGGACCGCCAGCATGGTTTCGAGGTCCGCGACCGCGTGCTGGCCATCGGCGTCGAACGTCGCAACGTAGCGTGCCCCCTCCTCCAGCGCGTAGGCAATCCCGGTCTGCAGCGCTGCGCCCTGGCCGAGATTGAACGGATGACGGAGAACGACGGCACCCGCCTGGCGGGCGCGCGCCGCAGTTGCGTCCGGCGACCCGTCGTCGACGACGACCACGTGCGGAAAGCGCTCGACCAGCGCGCCCACCGTGTGCGCGATGACGTCCGCTTCGCGGTAGGCCGGTACGACGACGTAGACCTCGTCCAGATCGAGACCCGGCGCGACCGCCACATCCGTCCTCAACTGCGGGAGAGCCCGGTCACGGCGATGCCGGCCACAATGAGTGCGGTGCCGAGAAAGACGCCGCTCGTCAGCCGCTCGCCGAAGAACGCGGCAGCCCCGAAAGGCACGAGAACGAAGGCGAGTGCGGCAAAGGGATACGCATGAATGAGCGCCACCCGTTGCAGCAGGAAGACCCAGAGCAGTGTCGCCAACCCGTAGAGCAGCAACGCGAG
>DATIEW010000233.1:0-4906 GCA_035455585.1 Vicinamibacterales bacterium
AACCCGCCGCTCGCGCACCGTGCGTTGAGCACGGAGCTGGAGGTCGGGTTGCTTCTGCCCTGCAACGTCGTCGTGTACGAGCGCGAGGCCGGCACGGCGACCGTCGCGGCGATGGCGCCGCTGCCGGCGATGGGGATTATCGGCAATCGGGAGCTGGAGAGCGTGGCCAAGGAGGCCGACGCCCGGCTTCGAGGCGTACTACAACGCCTCGAAGGGCACAGTCCCGTAAAGTAGTCCTGCTTGGAGGGACGGTCCCCTCAACGTCAACGGGACAGGTGCCTCGAGGATTCCTGTCCCCGGCCGTGGTCGGCATCAGTGACACGTGGCGGAGATCGCCGCGAAGCGGCCGCCGACCACATGGGGCTCGTCCGGGTCGGCGATCTCGGCGTGCATCCACGACTCGAGTCGACCGAGCGCTTCGGCGTGCAGGTCGTCCGGCATGTCCCAGTCGCTGCTGTACATCCGTGCCCGGTACCGCTCCAGCATCTGCCGCGCCGAAACCGGGGGCCACTCGAATCGGGCAAGGTCGACGACCTCCGGTGACGCGCCCAGCGCGCGCAAGTACTCGATCAGCCGGCTGTCCTGTCCCCAGCCGATGGGATCGGTGTGCCGGGCCGGGTCGAGCTCGCCGCGCAGCTCGATCCAGCGATCGCGCACACGAGTAGGCGGTTGGAGCCTCCCCTCGCGGTCCGCATCGTCGTTGCCGAAGAGCAGGCGGCCGCCTCTTCGCAGGACGCGGCGCGCTTCGCGCACGGCACGCTGCCAGTCGTGCACGAGGTGCAGCACGTGCACGGCGATCACCACGTCGAAGCATCCATCGACGAACGGCAGGCTGCTGACGTCCGCCTGGAGCATCGCCCACTGGTAGCCCCCGGCCCCCGGGTCTTCTGCAATCCGCGCGGCGAGCCGGTTCATCATCGCGCGCGAGATGTCCACCCCCGTGTAGTCGTACCGGCCGCGAACGAACGGCAAGGCGATCCGGCCCGTGCCGACGCCGAGCTCGAGGAAGCGGGTACGCCTGGTCGCGCCGGCATGTGCAACGATCGCGTCGCGAATGCGCTCGGCAGATCCCGGGGCATAGCCGCGCGTGATGTCGTAGTAGGCGGCGGCACGATCGAAGGACACGCCTGGCATTCGGATTCCAGTTGCCTGCGCGGCCGAGCTCGGGCTGGAAGCTGGAAGCCGGCAGCAGGAAACAGAATAATGCCGCAATGACCAATCTCGACGCCCAGAGTCGCACACTTGTTCACGAACGGGTCCTGACCGGGTATAGTGCTGCGCGGGAGCCGACCATGCCAGGCCCGCGCACTCGCGCCGCGTGTTTCGTTGCCGCCGCGGCGATGGCGGCGACGGTCTTCCATGCGCAGTCCCGTCCCGACCTATCCGGCCGGTGGACGAGCAGTCCCGATCCGGCCGCAGCGCCTGCCGACGCCGGCGGGCGCGGTGGTCCGGGTGGCGCCGGTGGCCGGGGCGCGGGCCGCGGCGACATGGGCAGCGGCTGGGGGTCGACGATCACGGTCACGCAGGATGCCGTCCGGCTCACGGTCGAGTACGCGTTCTTCTCGCGCGGCGACCTGCAGCCGCCGCTGCGGTTCACCTACGCACTCGACGGTTCGACGACGACGAATAGCGTCATGATGGGCCGCGGCATCCAGACCGAGACATCCAGAGTCCGCTGGGACGGCGACGCACTCGTGATCGTCACGACACACCGGGTGCCGCCCGGTGTCGGTGAAGGCGCGGCGACCGTCGAGGTCACGCGGCGGATGACGCTCGAATCGCCGACGTCGCTCGTCGTCGAGACGACGCGCGCGGGCGTGCGGGGCGGGCCGGCCACGACCACGCGCACGGTCTATCGGAAGCTCTGAACTAGCGAGGCTCCGCCTCAGACCGGCGAGCGGCTCCGCCTCGCTCTAGGTGGCATTGCTTGATAACGCCGCGCTGACCCGCCTTTGCGCCTTGCGCTTCGGTGGGGCAAGCGCGCGGACGGCCTTGACCGACGGACCTCGGATTCGAGACTTGACTCCTAGTACTCAGATTCTGGTCGGTCAAGGCCTCTTTCATGGGGCTCCGCCCCACACCCCCGCCTTCGCGCAACGCGCTACGGCGGACCCCGGCTCGCGGGCGCGCCGTGAGCGCCGTGCGCGCCCCCGCTATGCGGCTCGCCCCGACGAGCACAGAATTCCTCGTTGCGAGCCGGATAGCGGTCAGCGTCTGCCAGGCGGCACGTAGGGATCGGGGGCGTTCCGGGGCACGTGGGGGTAGCGCGCGGTAGTGGCGTCGAAGTCCGCGACGAGCCTGTCCATCACGCTCTGCGCCCAGGGATTGGCATCCTTGATGTCGGACTCCTCCTTGGGATCCGAGAGCAGGTTGAAGAGGCGCATCAGCGGCGGGACGGGCGGCGCGCCGGCCTCCGGCTGGAACGCGTAATAGAACTTCCAGTCCCGCCACTTGACGGCACGCACCTGCGTGCCCGTGTAGAAGATCACGTGGTCGCGGTTCGACCGCTGCTGCTTTCCCTCGAGGAACGGCAGCTGGTTCACGCCGTCGATCGCGCGGTCCTTCGGCACGATGTCCGCGCCGATGGCCGCGGCGAAAGTCGGGAAGAGATCCACCTGATGGACGATCTCGTTCGACACACGCCCCGCAGGAATCCGGCCGGGCCAGCGGATCAGGCACGGCGTGCGGATCCCGCCCTCCATCACGGTGTTGTAGAACCCGTTCCAGGGCCCGGCCGACCCGCGCCACGGCCGCCGTTGTTCGGCGCCGTTGTCCGTGCACCACAGGACGATCGTGTTGCGCGCGATGCCGAGCCGGTCGATGGCATCGAGCACGAGCCCGACGTTGTGGTCGACGTCCATCATCGCGTCCGCGATGTCGCCGGCGCCGCTCCGTCCGGCGAAGTCCGGATGCGTCAGCGTCGGAAAGTGGATCTGCGTCATCGGGTAGTACATGAAGAACGGACGCCGCTCGCGGACGTGACGCTCCATGAAGGCGATGCCGCGCTCGGCGGACTCCCGGTCGATCGTGCGGCGCGTCTCGAGGTTGAAGGGCTTGACGTTCCGCGTCGGCTGCCCTGTCCGGCCTTCCCAGATGAACGACGAGTCTGGCTGCTGGGTGCCCGCCGCAACCGACGCCTGCGCTTCATTGCTCGTGCGGGGAATCCCGTAGAACTCGTCGAAGCCCTGATGCGTCGGCTCACGTCGCCCGTCCGGCGCGTTGCCGCCGAGGTGCCACTTGCCGAAGAGTCCCGTCGCGTAGCCGACTGTCTTCAAGGCCTCCGGAATCGTGACCTCCCAGAGCGTGATGCCGCCGCCCTGCGTCGCGCCCGTCCGGATGGCGTACCGGCCCGTCAACAGCGCAGCGCGCGAGACGGTGCACGAGTACTCGACGTTGAAGTTGTTGAGCCGGATGCCCTCGGACGCCAGCCGGTCGAGCCGCGGCGTGATGGCGCCGCGCACGCTGCCGTACACGCCCACCTCACCCCAGCCGAGATTGTCGGGAAAGATCAGGACGATGTTCGGTCGGGAGGTCTGAGCGGCCGCGGCCTGATCGCGATCCGATGACGCCGCAGCCGCCGCGGTCAGTACGGCAAGGCCCACACACGAAGCAGCGCACGCCGCGCGAACTCGGGTCATCGTCGTCCTCCAGGATTGCGTCGGGGCAGCGACGATGATACCAGCCGACGGGCGTTGTAGAGTGTGCACATGATCGGAGGGCGCTGGGCTTCTGTGGCGATCTGGCTCGCGGCCGGCCTTTCCGGCGCAGCGTGCTCGCCGGCGACGCCCCGGCAGCCCGCCGCGATGGGCTTCGAGCCGACGCGCGAGCACCAGACGCCTCCGCCTGGGTCGGCTCCTGACGGCATGGTCTGGGTTCCCGGCGGCGAGTTTTCGATGGGAAGCGCGTCCGAAAACGATGCGCTCTGCGAAGTGCCGGGCATCACCCGGGACGCGCAGCCGATCCACCGTGTGGCCGTCGATGGGTTCTGGATGGACAAGACCGAGGTCACCAACGCCCGGTTCGCGGCGTTCGTGCGCGCGACCGACTACGTCACGGTCGCGGAGCGTCCGCTCGACCCGGCGGCGTTCCCCGGCGCGCCGAGAGAGCTGCTGGTCCCGGGGTCGGCCGTGTTCGTGGCACCCGCGGGCCCCGTCGATCGCCGCAATCCGCTGCAGTGGTGGAGGTACGTGGCGGGCGCGTCATGGCAGCACCCGCTGGGGCCGGGCAGCGACCTCCAGGGCCGGGAGTCGTTCCCTGTCGTCCACGTCGCCTACGAGGACGCGGGGGCCTACGCGGCGTGGGCCGGCCGTCGCCTGCCGACGGAAGCCGAGTGGGAGTTCGCGGCGCGCGGGGGCCTCGCCGGCAACCTCTACGCCTGGGGCAACGAGCTCGTGCCGAACGGCCGTCACCACGCGAACATCCATCAGGGTGATTTTCCGCATCGCGACGAGGCCGCCGACGGTTACGCCGGCGTGGCGCCTGTGGGACGCTACCCGGCGAATGCCTACGGTCTCGAGGACATGGCCGGCAACGTCTGGGAGTGGACGAGCGACTGGTACCGCGCGGACTACTATGCGACGCTCGCGTCGACGGGCGTCGTGGCGATCAACCCGAAGGGCCCGGCCGATTCGTACGACCCGGCCGAGCCCGGCGCGGCCAAGCGCGTGCAGCGCGGCGGCTCGTTCCTCTGCACCGCGCAGTACTGCACCCGCTACCTGGTCGGAACGCGCGGCAAGGGCGAGGTCAGCACCGGCAGCAGCCATCTCGGATTCAGGACCGTTCTGGACGCCCGGACGCGCGGGACGCCGAACTGATGGACCGATCCGCTCGTCGCGTGCGAGAACCTCGCGGCCGCCCATTCTCCGAATCACCAGCCTGGCGAGCTTTCCGTACGGTGGTGCGGATC
>DATIEW010000234.1:0-2205 GCA_035455585.1 Vicinamibacterales bacterium
CAAGCGATGACTGACGACGAAGAGGTCGTCCCAAGCGGGCTCGTCGCCGGCGGCCAGATGGCCGATGCCGTCCTCGATCGTGGCGAGCGTGTCCCAGGCCTCCATGAGGAAGATCGACCGGAGAAACTCCTGATCATCCGGCTCCACCATGTCCGGGGTCAGGCCGCGGCCAGCTTGAACCGTGACAGGCTCCGCGTCAGCTCATCGGCCAGCTTCACGAGGTCCTCCACGGTCTTGCGCGTCTGCAGCACGGCCTGTTCGGTCTCGACGGCGACCGCGGCGATGGAGTGCATGGCCCGGGCGACGCCCTCGACGCCGTCGGCCTGCTGGGCGCTGGTCCGCGAGATGCCCTGGGCCAGCTCGGCCGACGATGTCGACATGCCGGCGATCTCCTTGAGGTGCTCCTCGGCGCGAATCGTCACCTGGTAGCCAGCCTCGACCTCACGGGTGCCGTCCTCCATGGCGATCACCGCCTCCTGCGTCTCCGTCTGCACCGTGCGGACGAGGGCGGCGACGTCCTTGGTGGCCTTGGCGGCGCGCTCGGCCAGCTTGCGGATCTCGTCGGCGACGACGCCGAAGCGCAGGCCCGCCTCACCGGCGCCGGCGGCCTCGATGGCGGCGTTCAGCGCCAGCAGGTTCGTGTGAGACGCCAGCTCCTCGATCAGGTTGACGATCGCGGAGATCTCGAGCGAGCGGTCACCGAGCCCCTTGATCTTCTTGGCGATCACCTGGACCTCGCTCCGGATCCGCTGCATGCCGGCCAGGCTGTCGCGCACGGCCTGGTCGCCCTTTCGCGCGGCCTCCAGCGTGTGCCGGGCCGCGGCGGCGGCCGACTGGGCGCTCGTGGCCACCTCGCGGACCGAGCGGCTCATGGTCTCCACCGTGCCGCTGACCAGCGTGATCTCGCGGGCCTGGGCCTGGGCGCCGCCCGCCATCTGATCGGTGGCGCCGATCATGTCATTGGCGTTGGCCGCGACCCGCAGCGCGGCGTGGCGGACATCGGCGAGCAGCGCGGCGATCTCTTCCACCATGACATTGATGGAGTCCACGACGTTACCGAGCACGTCGGGCGTGACCTCGCCCCGGCGCGACAGGTCGCCCTGGGCGATCTCCGTCGCCGTGTCGAGGAACGTCTGGATGTTGCGCTGCAGCTCCTCGCGCTTGCGCTTCTCGTCGTCGCGCTCGGTCTCCGTCACGACCTGCGAGCGCAGCCGCACCACGGTGTCGTTGAACGTGTGAGCCAGCTGGCCGATCTCGTCGCGCGAGCCGATCTTCACCGTCTCGCTGAGGTCGCCGCGGCCCACTCGCTCGGCCACCCGCACGATCTGGGAGATCGGCCGCGTGAGTCGGCGAGCGAACACCACGCCGGCCGTCCCGGCCACGAGCGCCACGCCGGCGAACACCGCGAACAGGAACCAGCCGGAGCGGGCGGCCGCGGCGTCGATGATCGTGCGGTCCATCCCCACGCGGACGGTGCCGAGGGTGCCACCCAGCATGGGCACTCCGACATCGATGATGGGGCGGGATGCCCCGGTCACGGGGTCGGCGTACTGGATCTCCCGCACCTGCTTGGTCGCGTCGCCGGGGACCAGGTTCTTGTCCACCAGATCGGGGGGGACGAACGGCACGAACGTGTGGGCGATCTGCGTCTGGGCGGGGTCATAGACCATCACGTACGCCACGCCGCCGATGCCGGCGAACTGGTCGATCAACGCCTGCACCGTCGACGCGTCCCGGGTCAGGATGAGGTCGACGCCGGACGAGGCCAGACTGTTGGCGATGGCGGTGCCCTTGGAGGTGAACTCCTCGGTCATCCGCTGGCGCAGCGTCTGCACCGAGATGAACCACGTGATGGCTGCCAGCGGAACCAGCACTGCCGTGAGGAACACGATGATCTTGGCCGCGAGGCCGAACCGTGGGTTGCTCTTCTTCATGGCCCCCTCAGGCCTGCACGGCCGACGCCCAGTCGGTGATCGGCACCCATCGCTCGCCGTCGACGCGGGTGAAGTACACGCTGTCGAGACCCTGGTGCCGCTCGGGGCTGAAGCTCAGCGCCGCTCCGATCCCCAGGTCGAACGCCTTCAGCGACTCCAGCGCATGCCGGAGGCCGCTTCGGGTCGGATGTGGCCCCACCCTCCGCACCGCCTCGACGATGACGCGGGCGTTCACGTACCCCTCCAGGCTGATGAGGCTGTAGCGCTGCGG
>DATIEW010000235.1:0-5834 GCA_035455585.1 Vicinamibacterales bacterium
AACACGATCGAGGTGAGCGGGAACCTCTTCGAGGTGCTGGGCGTCGGCCCGCAGGTCGGCGCGGGCTTTCCTCCCGATGGTCCCTTCTTTCTTCCCAACCAGCCGACGGTCGTCATCAGCGATCGCCTCTGGCGCACGCGCTACGACGCGGATCCGGGACTCGTCGGCCGCCAGCTCGACCTCAATGGCACCGCCCACACCGTGGTGGGCGTGATGGCACCCAAGTTCCACTTTCCCGATGACGTCGACGTCTGGCAGCTGCTGCGGTGGGACCTGACGCAGCACAGCCGCGCCGCACACTTCATGGAAGCGGTCGCACGGCTGGCGCCGGGGACGACCCTCGAGCAGGCACGCAGCGCGTCGGACGCGCTGGCCCTTCGGCTCCAGAGCGAGTTCCCGCCCACGAATACCGGGTGGGCCACGCGCCTCGTCCCGCTGCTCGACGAGCAGCTCGGCTACTATCGTCCGGCGCTGATGGTGCTCTTCGGGGCGGTCGGCCTCCTCCTCCTCATCGGCTGCCTCAACGTGGCGTCGCTGCTCCTCACGCGCGCCCTGTCGCGCGACCGCGAGATCGCCGTACGCATCGCCGTGGGGGCGTCGCCGCGGCACCTCGTCACGCAGATGCTCACCGAGGCCGGCATCCTCTCGGCGGCGGGAGCGGCGGTCGGGATTGCCGCCGCCGCAACGCTCCTCCCGCTGCTCGTGACGCTCACACCCGTCGCCATCCCGAGGTTCGAGGAGGCGCGCGTGGATGTCCGCGCCCTGGGCCTCGGCCTCGGCATCCTCGTGGCCACGACGATCTTCTTCGGGCTCGTTCCCGCGCTGCTCTTCGTCAAGCGGCAGGTCGCGGCCGAGCTGAAGAGTGGGGAACGGGGGAGCTCGCGCGGCGCGCGACGGATGTACTCGGTGCTCGTCGCGAGCGAAGTCGCACTGGCCTGCGCGCTGCTCGTCAGCTCGGCGCTGCTCGTGCGGACCGTCAGCCGGATGACGAGCACGCCGACGGGCGTCGACGCGGACGGAGTGCTGACGACGAGCGTGCAGCTTCCGCGCGGGGCGTATCAGAACTGGCGCGGCGTGTCCGACACGCATGCCGCGATCATCGAGCAGATCAGGATGCAGGCTGGCGTCGAAGCGGCGGGCGGCGGCAACTTCCTGCCGCTCGAGGTCGGATGGCGCGTGCCGTTCGCCATCCTCGGCGAGCCGGCGCCGGCACGGCCGGAGGACGCGCCCCAGGCGCAGTTTCACAGCGTCAGCGAGGGTTACTTCGAGGCGCTGGGCGCGCCGATGACCGCGGGGCGCGCCTTCTCGAACCTCGACACGCCCGACGCGGCGCCCGTCGTCATCGTCAACGAGCGCTTCGCCCGGCGCTACCTCGCGGACCGTCCCGCCGTGGGCCAGGCGATTCTGACCAACGCCACCGGCATCGGCCCGCTGGGCGCGAACCTGATCCGGCTCCGTCCCGCGCCCCCGCCCGGGCCGCCGCCGCGGCCACCGCTCCCGCCAACGCGCTTCGAGATCGTGGGGGTCGTGCGCGACGTCCGGAACGCGCCGCTCGGACAGGAAGTGGAGCCGGCAATCTACTTCACCACGCGCCAGTTTCCGTTCAGGGACCTGTTCCTGACGGTGCGGGCGGCCGACCGCGCGACTGCGCTCGCGGCCGTGCGGTCGGCGCTTCGCGTCGCGGCGCCCGGCGTGCCGCTGGCCAGGGTGGAGACGTGGGGCGAGCGGTTCGCGGAGCGCACGGCCGAACCGCGCCTGCTGATGACGATCCTCGTGGTATTCGGCGGGCTCGCGGCGCTGCTCGCCGCGCTCGGCGTGTACGGTCTGTTCTCGTGGTCGGTGGCGCTCAGGACCCGCGAGCTGGCGATCCGCCTGACGCTCGGCGCCCAGCCGGCGCGGGTAGGCCGCCTCGTCCTCGGCCAGAGCGCGCTGCTCATCTCGGCCGGGCTCATCGCCGGCGTTCTCGTCGTCCGCGTCGCCGAGCGCGCGCTGGCGAGCGTGCTCTACGAGGTGTCGCCGACCGATCCGGGGTCCACCGCGATAGCCGGTGCGCTCCTGCTCGGCGCGGCGCTGGTCGCCTGCATCCCGCCCGCGGTGCGCGCCATGCGCGTCGATCCGGTGGAGGGGCTGCGCGCGGAGTAGCCCCTACTGCGAACGGCCGCGCGCCGTCACCGGCCACACCGCCTCGACGCGGTCCTTGCGGATCGCGTAGATGTGGTCGTAGAGGTTCACGACCGGGTCGCAGTGCGGCACGATCATCTCGATCCGGTCGCCGATTCTGTAGCTCTTCGACGCTTCGGTGAACGTGATGACGCCGAATTCGTCCGAAGCGGCGTTGTAGTCCATCCCCGGCTCGTCGATCACCCCCGCCCGCGGCTGGTTCAGCGTCAGCGCCTTGGCGCCGGCGTCGGTCGTGAGCCGTCCGGGGAACCGGTTGTTCAACACGGTGGCCACGACGGTCAGCGAGGGAGCGAAGTCCTTGTACACGGCGTCGCCATCCTCGCTGCCGATGGCGAGGTACTGCATGTCCATGAAGATGTAGCTGCCCACCTGGACGTCCGTGAATCCCGGCGTCATGTGCTGCACGCTGTAGGTGCCCGTGCCGCCGCCGCTGAAGATCTCCGTGCTGAGACCGGCCTTCTTCATCGCCTCCCAGGTCCTGACGTTCTGCTCGAGCGCGCCGAGGGCGCGCGCCTTGCGCGCGGCGAACCCGTTGACGTGCTGGGCGCCGCCGTCGTACGAGAGCAGGCCGCGCAGCCTGAGGTGCGGCAGCGTGTCCACGAGCCTCGCGAGCGCCAGGGCTCCTTCCCCCGCCGGGATTCCCGATCGCGTGCCCACCGCGACGTCGATCACCACGTCGGCCGTCACGCCCGCCTCGCGGGCGGCGTCGGACAGGTCGCGCGCGTTCTGTTCCTCGTCGACAGCCTGGATGAAATAAGGGTTCTTCTTCCGCAGGTCCATGGCGCGCCGGACCTTGCGGATGGACGGGTTGCTGGTGGTCATGCAGATCGGCTCGATGCCCGCTTCCGACAGGGCCTCGGCCTCGCTCAGCTTGGCGGCGCAGATCCCGACGGCGCCGGCGGCGAGCTGCAGCCGGGCGATGGCCGCGCACTTGTGCGTCTTGGCGTGCGGCCGCGCGGCAATCCCGTTCCGCTTGACAGCCGCCTGCATCTTCGCGATGTTCTGCTCCAGTTTTTCGAGATCCACGCAGAGCGCCGGCGTGTCGAGGTCCCACTTCGAGAGGCCGACGTCGTTCTCGAGGGCGCGCCTCGCGTCTGAAGCGGAGTAGCCCGTGACGGGCCGCGGGACCCAGATGGAGGCGCCACCGGCGGCGGCCGTGGCGAGGAACTGGCGGCGCGAATGGTGGTCTGGCATGGCGTGGCGACTCCCTTCAAGCGCCCGGCGCAAGCGCGGAGGATGTATTTTAATGCGTGTTCGTGCGCTCCGGGCTGTCTGTTGGAGCCCTGTTGTGCCGTTAAGACGATCGGGTCTCGTAGTCGGTGAAGCCATCAGATTTCAGGTTGCCCGACTCAGCATTCAGCACTCAGCATTTCCCATGATCTTCCCAGACGAACACAACATCGCCGATCACTTCGTGGACCGCCACCTGCGGGAGGGACGCGGCGGGAAGGTCGCGATCGTGTCGGGCGAGGCGCGCATCACCTACCGTGAGCTCGCCGAGCGCGCCAACCAAATCGGTCACGCGCTCCGGAAGCTGGGCATCGAGGAGGAGCACCGCGTGATGATCCTCCTGCCCGACTCGCCGGAGTTCGCCGCCGCCTACTTCGGAACGATGAAGATCGGCGCCGTCGCGGTGCCGACGAACACCGCGCTCCGCACCGGCGACTACGCCTACTTTCTCGAGGAGAGCCGGGCCCGCGCCCTCGTCGTGCACTCGTCGCTCCTCGCCGAGGCAGCGCCGGCGCTACCCGCCGCGAGGCACCTGCGGCACGTGATCACATGCGGCGAGCCCCGGACCGATTTCCTCCACTGGGACGACTGGCTCCGCGATTGTCCCGCCGACCTCGACGCCGCCCCGACGAGTCCTGACGACATCGCGTTCTGGCTCTGGACGTCCGGCAGCACCGGGCGCCCGAAGGCCGCGGTCCATCTCCATCGCGACTGGTGGTACTGCGCGAGCCAGTTCGCCGGCGGCGTCCTCGACATCCAGCCGTCCGACATCACCTTTTCATCCTCCAAGCTCTTTCACGCGTACGGCCTCGGCAACGCGCTCATGTTCCCGCTGCACGCGGGGGCGACGACGGTGCTCAATCCGGGGAAGCCGCAGCCGCGAACGATCCTCGAAGTCGCGGAGGCATCGCGCGCCACGCTGTTCTTCTCGGTCCCGACGCTGTACGCCGCGATGCTGCAGGAAGCGGAGCGGGACGGCGCGCGGTTCGACCTCTCGAGCGTTCGCCTGGCGATCTCCGCGGCGGAGCCGCTGCCGGCCGGGATCTTCCGGCGCTGGAAGCAGAGATTCGGGATCGAGATCCTCGATGGCATCGGTTCCACCGAGGTCCTTCACATGTACATGTGCGCCCGTCCTGGAAACGTGCGGCCGGGCAGCACCGGTCAGGCCGTCCCGGGCTACGAGCTGCGCATCGTCGACGCCCGGGGGGACGATGTTCCGCCGGGCACGGTCGGCGACCTGCTGGTGGCGGGTGAGAGCACGGCGCTCTGCTACTGGAGGCGGCGCCAGCTCAGTGCCGACCGCATGCGGGGCCGGTGGTTCGTCACCGGCGACAAGTTCACCGTCGACGCGGATGGCTTCTACTGGTACGCGGGACGATCGGACGACATGTTCCGTGTCTCGGGCCAGTGGGTCTCGCCGGTCGAGGTCGAGAGCGCGCTCGTCGAGCATCCGTCGGTGCTCGAAGCGGCGGTGGTCGCTTTCGAGGAAGAGTCGAAGCTCTGCACGCCCAAGGCATTCGTCGTGCTGAAGGACGGCGTCACGGGAGGGCCGGATCTGGCCCGGGAGCTACAGGATTTCGTCAAGCAGCGGATCACACCCTACAAGTACCCGCGAAGGCTCGAGTTCCTGAGCGAGCTGCCGAAGAGCGCGGCGGGTAAGGTCCTGCGGTACAAGCTGAGGGAGTGATAACTCCCAAGTTCCAATTCCCAACTCCCAATCCCTTGAGGGTGGGCGTTGGGCGTTGGGGGTTGGGAGTTCCTACCGTCGCACAGCGCCCGCTTCCAGCAGGTCCCTGGCTTCGTGCAGTCCGGGCACACCGTTGAGGGCGCCCAGCGTGGTGCAGCTCACGGCGGCCGCCGCGTTCGCGAACTGCAGCACGCGCTCGACGGGCCAGCCGTTCAGCAGGCCGTAGATGAAGCCTCCCCGGAAGACGTCGCCCGCGCCGGTGGTGTCGACGGGGTCCACCTTGAACCCGGGTGAGTGGTGCACGCGATCGCCGTCGAGCGCCAGGGCGCCGTCCTGGCCCAGCGTGACGACGAGCAGGCCGTCGTGGGTCGATCGCAGCTTGCGCAGGGCGCGCTCCTGGTCGGCTTCACCCGTCAGCGCGGGTGGCATGTGCTCGGCGAAGATGGGGATCGACACCGCGGCGACAAGCGCCTCGGTCCGATCGGTGAGGCGGTCGAGATCGCTGGTGGACGGCACGCCGGCTTCGCGCGCCATCTCCGCCGCAAGAATCGCGGCTTCCTCGTCCACGTCGTCGACGTGGACGACCCGGCACGCGCGGATGGCCTCCACCGGCAGCTCGCGCTCGCGCAGCCTCAGGCGGTCGTCGCGGTCCCACAGCACGATGCGCTCGCCGGAGGTCTCGTCGACGATGATGAGCGCGAACTGGTTGGGGGCGTCGCGGATGATGGCGTCGGCC
>DATIEW010000236.1:0-5205 GCA_035455585.1 Vicinamibacterales bacterium
ACGAGCGAGCACACGAGCACGGCAATCGCGCTGGCCTCCACCGGGGCGATGCCGGCGCCGCCGACGAGCAGCGCCATGAGAACCAGATTCCCGCCCACTGAGACGGCGCCGTTCAGAGCGTGGAAGCGGCCGAGCCGTGCCAGGGAGTTACGCACACCGCGGCCCGGGCGATCGCGCCACGTCCACCGCAGGTGCCAGACATAGTTGTGCAGGATCGCCGCCTCCACCGCGATGACCGTTGCGACCAGATAGTGAAGCCCGCCGATGTGCACCATCGCTCCGAGTGCCGCGAGCTGAAGGACGAACCCCATCGCGCCGACCCCATTGAAGACGAGCCAGCGTCGCAGCGGAAGGGGGGATTCCATACCTCTTAATGCGCAGGCGGCCGGCGAACCGGCTCAGTGGTCCCGGTGGCCTGGTGTCCCCGGGCGGCGGGCTTCCAGCTCATCGAGAGTCTTCGGCCAGTCTTCCCGCAGCAGCCGCGACAGCGCACGGTCGGAGAGGAGACGCCCTTCCGTCTGGCAGCGGGCGCAGTAGTTGGCCTCGTTCCTCGCGTACACGATTCGCTGGACCGGCGCGCCGCAGGCCGGGCACGGCCGGCCGTACCGGCCGTGGACCGCCATGCCCTCCCGGAACGCCGTGACCTTCTCGGGAAAGGCGGCGACCGCTGCTCCCTTCAGTCGCGCGCTCCAGTTGTCGAGCGTCTCACGGGCTGCGCGAAACAGCCGTTCGATCTCTTCGGCGGTCAAGCTACCGCTGAGCTTCAGCGGCGACAGCCTTGCCGCGTGCAGGATCTCGTCCGAGTAGGCGTTGCCGATGCCGCTGAAGAGATGCGGATCCGTGAGCGCCCGCTTGAGCGTGTGATTCTCCTGCTGAAGCCGTGCGGCAAACGACGCGAGGTCTGCCTCGAGCACCTCGAGTCCGCCTGGATCCATGGCGGCGAGCCTCTCGTCGCCCGTGATGATGTGGATGGACGCCTGGCGTCGGGCGCCAGCCTCTGTAAGGAGGAGCGTGCCGGTCGGGAAGTCGAACGCGGCCAGGCCGACCCTTCCTGGAATCGCCGCGCCGGGTGCCCGCCAGCGCAGCCGTCCGGCAATCATGAGGTGAACGACGATGAACAGCTCGCCTGTCAGGGCGAAGACGATTCGCTTGCCCATGCGTCGCAGCGCGACGACGTGGTGGCCGGCGATCCCGGAGGGTGCGGGTGCGAGCGTCCGCACGACGAATGGATTCCCGACCCGCAGCCGATCGAGCGGACGTCCGATGACGCGCGGCGTGAGCGCCTCGATGTACGCGACGACGTCGGGAAGCTCGGGCATACCAATGTGATCTTGATCCGCAGGTCGCGGTTCGCGGTTCGCGGTCCGCCGTGGCGTCTGCAGCCCGTGAACCTGCGAACTGCGAACTTGCGAACTGCGAACTGCGAACTGCGAACTGCGGCAAGGTCTACCATACTTGACAACTGACTCTATTTTGTAGAACATCCTGCCATGGCCGGGCGCAGCGCGTACCTCGGGGAGTTCGAGCAGGTCGTCCTGCTTGCGGTCGTGCGGCTGAAGGACGGGGCGTACGGAACGAACATCCGACGGGAGATCGAAACGCGCACCGGCCGGCGCGTCACGATCGGCGCGATGTATGTGACGCTCGATCGACTTGCCGAGAAGGGATATCTGCGCGCGCGCGACGCTCCTGCCGGCGAGATCCGGGGCGGCCGGCCGCGGCGGTTCTTCACCATCACGGCGTCGGGCGTCGCGGCGCTCGAAGCGGCCCGGACGCTCCAGTCGCGCATGTGGGCCGGCATACAGCTCCGGGGGAACAGATCATGAAGCCGCCTGGCCTGGCACGCGAGTTCCTCCGTCGGGCGCTTCCGCCGTCGCAGCGCGACCTCGTCGTCGGCGATCTGGACGAGGAGTTCCTCCATCACGTCGCGCCGGCGATCGGCTTTGCGGCGGCCCGGCGCTGGTACTGGCGGCAGGCGCTCTTTTCGATACCTTCGGCGCTCCGCCTTCGCACGCGCGTGCAACGGCGCACAGTTCGGCCACGGCGGCCCGGGCCTGGCTCTGTGCTGGCGCAGACCGCGCAGGACGTCCGATATGCTGCCCGCGTTGCCGGCCGGCAGCCGGGCGTGACAGCGTCCATCGTGCTGACGCACGCGCTCGGCATCGCGGTCAGCACCGCGGTGGCAACGGTGGCCTACGCCGTACTCGTGCGGCCGCTGCCCTACGCGGATGCCGATCGCCTCGTGCACCTCTTCGAAGGGGATCCGCGGCGCCCCACCCACCAGACCCGTGCTCTCTCGCATCCGGATTTCATCGGTCTCCGCCGGACGACGCGCGCGTTCGAGCTGGTCGCCGGGTATTCCGGAGGCAGCCGGACGCTGACGTCCGACGGCGTCCCCGAACGCGTGACGATGGCGGAAGTTAGCGACGGGTTCTTCGAGCTGCTCGGTGTGCGTCCGCTGCTGGGCCGTACGTTCACGACCGCCGAAGCGAGCCCGGGCGGACCTCCGGCGGTTATCCTGAGCCACGGCTCGTGGCAGCGGCGCTTTGGCGCGGATGCGGAGATCGTTGGTCGCACGATCGTGCTGAACGGCACGACCCATCCCGTAGTCGGCGTGCTGCCGCCGGAGTTCGAATTCCCGCTGCGGGGCCTCGCAGAGTTCTGGCTGCCCCTGGTCGTGTCGCAGGCGCAGGCCGAACGGGGGTACTGGCACTGGCTCGACGTCATCGGACGCCTGGCGCCCGGAGTCACTCACGCCCAGGCGCGTGACGAACTGGTCGGCTACGCGCGGCGTCTCGGTTCGGACGATCCGAAGTGGCATTCCTCGACCGCGGTCGATTTCGTCCCGCTGCGGGATCGGATCGTCGGCGGCTTTCGAGGGCCGCTCGTCATCCTGCTCGCGGCGGTCTCCCTGATGCTGGCCGCGGCATGCGCGAGCGTTGCCAGCGTCCTCGTCGCCCGATGGGCTGCGCGCACGCACGAGATGGGGGTTCGTGCAGCCATCGGTGCGCACCCGTTGCGGATCGTCCGGCAGCTGATAACGGAGAGTCTGCTTCTCGCCGCCTTGGGGGGCGCGATCGGTCTGGCCGGTGGCCACTGGCTGGTCCGCCTGTTTGCGGCGTCCGTGCCGCCCCAGCAGCTGACGAGGCTCCCGCACATGGCCACGCTGACGCTGGACCCGGCTGTCGTCATGCTCGGCGTGATCCTGTCCGTGCTCACGGGGCTCCTGTTTGGAGTTCTTCCGGCGCTGTCGGCCGTCGGTCCCGATCCGGCGCGCTCCCTGAGAGGGGTCTGGCTCGCCTCCACGCCGCGCGTCCACGGTGGGGCGCGTACGGTGCTCGTCGCCGCGGAGGTCGCCGTCGCCGTTGTGCTCCTGACAGGCGCCACGCTTCTGGGCCGCAGCCTGCATAGGCTGCTCGACGTGTCTCCGGGCTTCGACACCGCCAATCTGCTGACGCTGCGCGTCAACCTGCCCGGGCGGATCGACGGTGATGCCGCAGCCGTCCGACAGTTTCACGACTTGTTCCTCGACCGCCTTGGCGATCTGCCAGGCGCGTCGGGCGCCGCGTCGATCAGTCAGCTCCCGCTGACGGGGCGCGGCAACACCGGCATCTATGCGCTCGAGGGCGACCCGGCTCCAGCCGGCGATCCGCGTCGCACCGTCGCGATCCGCACCATCAGCGCAAACTACTTCGAAGTGATGGGCATTCCGCCGCTCGCGGGGCGTGGGTTCACCCTGCGCGATACGGCCGACAGCCCGCCCGTCGTTCTGATCAACCAGACGCTGGCCGTGCGCCTGGCCGGTGGTGCCGATCCGATTGGCCGTCGCATATCGTTCGAGTTCTTCGACGGCCGTCCACGCTGGGAAGTCGTCGGTGTCGTTGGAGACGAGCAGTTCGACGCGCTCGATCGCGACTACCTTCCTGTCGTGTACTTTCCCTTCGCCCAGGCCACCGGCGGGGCGTTCAGCGTCGTCTTGCGGACGGCGATGAGCACCTTCGGCTCGGGTCCGGCCGTGCGCGCGGCCGCTGCCGAGATCGACCCGTCCCTCCCGGTCTTCGAGGTTCGCACGATGGAGGAGATCGTCGCTGGATCCGAGGCCGTGTTCGTTCGCCGCCAGGTGTTGTCACTGCTGGCGCTCTTCGCCATCGCCGCCCTCACGGTTTCCGCGATCGGCCTCTACGGCGTGCTGGCGCAGTCGGTCACCCGGCAGCGAAAGGAGATCGGCGTTCGGATCGCGCTTGGAGCGGGACGCCCCGACGTCATCCGTCTCATCCTCGTCAGGGGCATGAAGCCGGCGATGGCGGGGATCGCGGCTGGTGCGTCGGCGGCGCTTCTCGCCACGCGGGCGCTTCGCACGCTGCTCTTCGAGATCTCGCCGGCCGATCCGTTGTCGCTCGGCGTCGTAACCGTGACGCTGATGAGCGTGGCGCTGATCTCGTGCCTCGTTCCGGCACGGCGCGCCACTCGCGTCGACCCGGTGGCGGCTCTCAGGGGAGAGTAGCTGGACCCGGTGCGTCGAACGGGCCCGTTCGATTCTCGGGGCACGCTCAACCGGCAGCGTGATGGAGCGCTCCCTCTTTGCAGGCTGACCCAGGCGTCGGACTGACCAGCTGTTTTGCATGCCGAAACGGGAGACGCGCGGCGCCGAGTTCCTTCGCGGCCGGACCCTTAGATGCGATCATCGGCGGGTGATTCGCAAAGCGTTCCGCATGAAGGTCGATCCGGGCCTGCAGCAGGAATACGAGCGGCGCCATCAGCCCATCTGGCGGGAGCTCGAGAACGTTCTCTTCGAGCATGGCGTGCGCACCTATTCGATCTACCTCGATCCGGAGACCTGCGATCTGTTCGCCTATCTCGAAGTCGACTGTGCCGAGCGGTGGGCAGCGGTAGCTCGGACCGACGCCTGCCGGAGATGGTGGCACCATATGCGAGACCTGATGCCGACCAATCCTGATGGCAGCCCCGTCTCGCGCGATCTGCGGGAGGTGTTCCACATCGAGGCCGGGTGACATGCCCGGCGAGATGTTCCACGCCGCAATCGACCTGGGAGCCGGCAGCGGCCGCGTCGTGCTCGGCGGAGCACACCGCGATCGGATGCAGTTCCAGGAGGTTCATCGGTTCCACTATCACCCGCGCCGCCTGGCCGGGCATCTCCGGTGGGATCTCCCGAAACTCCTCGACGGCATCCGCGAAGGGCTTGGG
>DATIEW010000237.1:0-2283 GCA_035455585.1 Vicinamibacterales bacterium
AAGACCAAGCGGCCGGTGAAGGGGATGCTCACGGGGCCGGTGACGATCCTGCAATGGTCGTTCGTGCGAGATGATCAACCGCGCAGCGACACTGCGAAGCAGCTCGGACTCGCCATCCGTGATGAGGTCACCGACCTCGAGGCGGCGGGAATCCGGTTGATCCAGATCGACGAGCCGGCGTTGCGCGAAGGGATGCCGCTGCGGCGTGCCGAGTGGCCCGCGTACCAGGAGTGGGCGGTGAACGCGTTCCGGCTCGCGACGAGCGGCGTGGGGGACGCGACGCAGATCCACACCCATATGTGTTACAGCGAGTTCAACGACGTCGTGCAGGTGATCGCCCGCATGGACGCGGACGTGGTCTCGATCGAGAACGCCCGTTCGGGCTCGGAGTTGTTGCGGGCATTCGAGCGCTTCAGCTACCCGAACGAGATCGGTCCCGGTGTCTACGACATCCACTCGCCACGGGTGCCGGCCGTAGACGAGATCGTCACTGCGTTGCGCACCATGCAGAAGGTGCTGCAGGCACGCCAGATCTGGGTCAACCCCGATTGCGGGCTCAAGACGCGCGGCTGGGCCGAAACGATCCCGGCGCTCAAGAACCTCGTGGCGGCGGCGCGGGAGCTTCGAGCAGGGGATTCGAAGGCGTAGGCGGCGGAGCATCGCCGACCCGTTGCTGTCCCTTGACCCGGTGACGATACTTCCCGGCATGGACGGTCCCATCGCCATTACCGCCGAACCCGTCGACGAGGGGCGTTGCAAGTTCCAGGTCGACCGCTCGGTGTACGCCGGACTGCGCCGCTTCTCGTCGCGGGAAGACGCAACGGGCTCTCCGCTCGCGGAGGCGCTGTACGCCATCCCGGGCGTGACCGAGATCATCGTCGCGGGAGGTCTCGTCACGGTGGTCAAGGACACGCCGACGCCGTGGCAGGTGGTCGGGAAATCGGTCGGGGCGGCGATCCGGCAGGCGCTGGCGGCGGATGTTCCGCCGGTCGCCGAGAAGGTCTCCACGACCGGCGCGGCGCGCCTCTCGGATGATGAGCTGTATGAACGGGTCCATGACCTGTTCGAGCAGGAGGTGAATCCGATGGTGGCCCGCCATGGCGGGCGCGTGGAGCTGATCGACGTGCAGGACGCGGTCGTGTTGCTGCGGATGGGCGGCGGGTGTCAAGGATGCGGCATGGCGAGCGTCACGTTGCGCCAGGGCATCGAAGGGATGCTCACCCAGCACATCCCGGAAGTACAGGGCATCATGGACATCACCGATCACACCTCCGGGACGAACCCGTACTTCGCGACCGCCAAGAAGTAGTCTGTCCCGGCTCCTACTGCTGCTCCCGACCGCCACGTACCGAACGACCGCTTTCGTTGAGGCGGCGCGCCGTTTGGCGGTGGACTTGACGGTCGCCTCGGAACAGCCGAGCACATTCGAGGAATCCCGACCGGACGCGTTGCTCACCCTCGATTTCACGAATCCGGAGCGCGCGGCGCAACAAGCGCTCGAATTCGCGCGACGCCATCCGATCAGCGCCGCCCTGGGAGTCGACGACGACAGCGTCGTCATCGCCACGGCGATCAATGAAGCGCTGGGACACCCGACCAACCCGATCGGCGCCGCTCTCGCGGCCCGCGACAAACAGCGTCAACGGGTGACACTCGCGCAGCACGGGGTCCCGATTCCGACATTCTCGCTCCACCACATCGACGAGGATCGGGCGTCGGTCGCATCTCGGGCCCCGTATCCCTGCGTGATCAAGCCCTTGCGCCTCAGCGCGAGCCGGGGCGTGATCCGCGCCGATTCTCCCGCGGCCCTGGTCGCCGCCATCCAGCGACTCGCCGCGATCCTCGAGGAGGCAGACGCGGGCGGGTGCCGGGGTGGGGGTCCCGCCGGGCAGTTCCTGGTGGAAGAGTTCGTGCCCGGTTACGAGGTCGCGCTCGAGGGGCTGCTGATCGATGGCGAGCTCCACCGCCTCGCGCTGTTCGACAAGCCCGACCCGCTGGACGGTCCGTTTTTCGAAGAAACGATTTACGTGACGCCGTCCCGGCACCCTGAACGGGAGCAGACGGCCCTCACGGCGTGCGCTGCCGCGGCGGCACGCGCCCTGGGGCTTCGCGCGGGCCCGGTACACGTCGAGCTGCGGCACAACGATCGTGGCCCCTGGCTCATCGAGCTGGCCGCGCGTCCCATCGGGGGGCGGTGCAGCGGCGTGCTGCGCTTTGGCGGCGGGACCCCACTCGAAGAACTGGTGCTGCGTCACGCGCTTGGACTGCCGATCGCTTCGTTCG
>DATIEW010000238.1:0-8233 GCA_035455585.1 Vicinamibacterales bacterium
GATCCTCCTCGAGCGGCTTCGACCGCGGCCGCCTCCCGGTCGCGCTCAGGAATCTCCGTGAGCGCCGCTTCCGCGAGCAGCAACATGCCGCCGTCGACGTCCTCGTCCTTCGGCACGATGAGCGGCAAACGTCCCGGCGCCCTGCTCGAAGCGTCGGCCGCAAGCTGTGCCGGCGCACTCATTCCGGAAGCAAATGGGGTACCTTGAACGGCTTCGGCTCCCCGGAAGCTCGCTGCTCTCTCAGAGCAGGCCGAGTGGAAAACATTGAGATACGCGGCGTCGGGCTCACAGGTGCCGGTGTGGACCGAACGGAGGAGTCCTGACTGCGCAGGAGATGGGCGCGGCCGTCGGTCTTCCGGCACCTTTACCGGCTATCCGACAGGGGCTCACGGCACGTTGGGAGTTGGAGGTTGGGTTTTGGGAGTTGAAAAGCGGAATGAGCTCTCAACGGCGTCGTGCCGGCCCCTTACTCGGCGCGAAGAGCCGCCGCGGGATCGACGCGCGCGGCGCGGCGTGCGGGCATCAGCGACGCCAGAGCGGCCGCAGCGATCACGGCCGCGCCCGCCGATGCGAGCACCGCGGGGTCGGAGGCCTGAACCTGGAACAGCTGTGCTGCCATGGCGCGGCCGGCGGGAACGGCCATCGCCAGACCCAGGCCGGCGCCGGCGGCCGCCGGCACGAGACCTTGGACCAGGATGCGCCTGCGCAGCGCCGACGGGCCAGCGCCGAGCGCGAGGCGTATCGCGGATTCGCGGAGCTGCCGCGTCACCATGAAGGACACCAGCGCGTAGACACCGGCTGACGCGAGCAGCAGCGCGGCGATGCCGAAGCCGCTCGCCAGCAGCAGCACGAGCCGCCGCCCCCCGAGCGATTCCGCCACGCGCATGTCCAGCGGCTCGATCGTCACCGGCACCATCGGATCGACGGCAGCGATCGCCTGACGCACCGATTCGACGGCCGCCCCGCGATCGCCTTGGTGCCCGACGACGAAGTGCATCGCCTGCGTCCTGTCGGGCCGGCGATGAAAATCGACGTAGACCGCGCCAATCCCGTCGCTCGATTGATGCCACTCGCGGACGGACCCTACGATGCCGGTGACGGTGAGCGGCTCGTTGCTGAAGCCGTTGAGCACGCGATCGCCGAGCGCACCGTCGCCGCCCCAGAGAGTGTCGAGCAGCATCCGATCGACGGCAGCGGCGCCCCGCTCGACGAGCCGATCGGCGCCGGGCCCGCGGGGGATTCCAATCGTCTCGAAGTAGCCCGTATCGACCAGCCGGTAGCCGGCGAGCACGCCGGTGGCGTCGGGAGCGTCCCGCCGCGTGTAGCTCGTGTGCATCGATGTGACGTGCGGCAGCACGCTCGTGAGTCCGGCGCTGCGGATACCGGGCGACGACCGCAGCCGATCGAGAGCGGAGTCGTAGAACGACAGGCGCCGGGAGCCCTCGGCATAAGCCGATTCGGGCAGCGCAACATCCACGGCGAGCACGTTGCGCGGGTTGTAACCGAGATCCACTGCGAGCGCCGCAGCGAAGCTGCGGATCAGAAGGCCCGTGCCGGTGAGCAACAGGACCGTCAGCGCGACCTGAGCGACCACGAACCCGGTCCACAACCGGCGGTGCTCCCGCGGTCCGGTGGCCTGATGGGCACGCAGCCGCGCCATGAGCGCCGGGCGGGACAGCACCAGCGCAGGAATGCCGCCGGCGAGCACCGTCGTAACGGCGGCAAGACCCAGAGCGAGAGCGGCCGCGGATCCATCGAGCGCCGCCTCGTCCACGCGCGGCAGCATCCCGGCGCCCGACGTCCGGACGATGCGGAGCGCCAGACCGGCGGTGAGCGTGCCGAGGAGGGCGCCCGGAAGCGACAGCGCCGCGGCTTCGACCAGCAGATGCCGTGCGATTATCGCGCGCGATGCACCGAGCGCGAGCCGCACCGACAGCTCGCGGCCGCGATTCAGTCCGCGGGCGAGAATCGCCGCCGCCAGGTTCAGACACGAGACGAACAGCACGGCGCCGGCGGCGTAGATCAGCCAGGTCAGCGGTTCGCGCGCCGAGCGGATGACGACGTCCTGCAGCGGCGTCAGGAGCGCCGTGTCGGCCTGCGTCGGCTGGCCGTGCCCGGCTTTGATCATCTGGACGAGGTGGTTCATCTCCACGCGCGCCTGATCCAGCGACATGCCGTCCCGCAGCCGGGCCACGACGTGATATCCGTGGGTGGTCCGGCTGCCGAGATTCGTGTCGCGCTCGAGCGGCGTCCAGACGTCGGCGTCGGACCACGCGCCGCCGTCACCGAGGAACCGGAAGCTGGCAGGCAGCACGCCCACGACGCTGAACTGCTCCTGCCCGATGCCGAGAGTGCTCTCGCCGGGCGGGCGCGACGCCAGGTCGCGCCGCCAGAACCGCTCGCTGACGAGCGCCACCGGATCGCCGCCGGGGCGGCTCTCCCGATCGGCGAACAGCCGGCCGGCAACGGGGCGGACACCGAGCGTGTCGAACAGGCCGGCCGCTGCGCGCGACACGGGGACGCGGACGGCCCGCCCGTCGAGCGTCACCGGCACCACGCGGGGGACGTCGGCGATGCCGACGCCTTCGAACATCCGCGCCCGCTCGCGCCAGTCGGCGGCGTTCGGGAACGACGGCCACCAGCGCCCGCCGTTCGCGCTGACCTCCAGGATCCGCACGAGGCGATCCGAACGAGGGAACGGCAGCGGGCGCAGCAGGACGTCGCGGACGAGCACGGTTGCCAGCACCGAGGCGGCGAGGCCCATGGCGAGCGTGCCGGAGGAAATCAGCGTCCAGCCCGGCGCCTTCCCCAGACGTCGCACCGCGAGGCGGAAGTCGGACACGCCGTTCGAGATCGATCGGGTCAGGCGCATAGTGAGACTCCTCGAGAGCGGTCGCGGGTGACCGTACTCGTCCCGCCGGCGCCGCTGCGACTGCCGTTCCGCGACGGATGTGACCGCGATGTCGGCGAATGTCAGCAGCCAGAAGCGCACGACTGCGGCGCGGCCGCGCGCCGTCGCACGCGTGTGCGCCTCGACGAAGACCTCGAGCAGCTCGTCGCGGGCCTCTTGCCTGAGCGTCGCCGGGAGCAGCACGAGCAGCCGCCGGTAGATGCGTTCGGCGCGGTCAGAGTTCATCGTTCGGGCGTCGACAGCGCCGGGCCGGCCAGCTCGATCGTCCGTCGCAGACGGGCCACCTCGGCCCGGAGCACGGCAACGCCTAGCGGCGTGAGCGCGTGAAAGGCCTGCCGTTCGTCCCGTGAGCCGTCGGCCCGCGTGGCTCCGCGGCCGGTTCGTGTGATCAGCCCTGTCTGGCGCAGCTCCCGCATCAGGCGATACAACGTTCCCGGGCCGAGCAGCGGCCGGCCCGGCATGGTTGTATTCACCTCCTCGAGCACGTCGATGCCGGGCCGGGACCCGTCCGCGAGCGAGGCGAGCACGGCAAAAGCGACGGGCCGCAGCGGAACGTGCGGCAGCACGGCCCCGACGGCAGGACGTTTTGTTCGATTCTGCATTATCTTCAGTATCGCATGTAATTAGCGTCGACATCCAATTCCCAACTCCCAACTCCCAAGGCACTCACGCCCGGCGCCTCCGGGAACTTGGGAGTTGGGAATTGGAAGTTGGTAGTTGACGCCGCTCGTTCTTCAGCGTCCTGCTACACCGGCATCGAACGAAGCCCCGTGTACTGCAGCTCGGCGAGGACCATCACGACGACTGCCTGGACGATCACGAAGGCGGCGCCGAGCACATTGGGGTCGATCCAGCCCGCGATCAGGACGAGGACACTCCCGGCGACCCAGGCGAGGTTCAGGGCGATCACGGTGCGGACCCTCCCCCGGGAGAGCCGCTCGGGGCTCGACCAGTAGAGGACCGTCAGGGCGAACGGGATCAGAACCAGCCCCGCGTACCTCACGAGGCTCGCGGGAAGGTCGAGCAGGCTGCTCAGAAGGCCGGCTCCCAGCAGCATGAGGATGCCGGTTGCCCCGCTGATGGCGGCATCGGCGAGCAGCAGACGGCGAAGGGTCAAGGCTCTGTGTGCAGGCATCGGTTGCTTCTCCTTGATGACCGACAGGGACAACCTGCGTGTCTGCTACCGATGTTCGACCGTGCCGGAGCGTCCTGTCGATTACCTCCGGGGTAATTGGCTCCGGCCTCGCCTCTGCAATACTGTGGCAGCATGCAGGAAAGTCCTCGCCCGGTCGGTGCGCTCCTGCGCGAATGGCGTCAGCGCCGGCGGATCAGTCAGCTTGAGCTCGCGCTCGAGGCCGAGGTCTCGCCGAAGCACGTGAGCTTCGTGGAAACCGGCCGCGCTCAGCCGAGCCGCGAGATGATCCTCCGGTTTGCCGAGCAGCTGCAGGTCCCGCTGCGCGAGCGGAACGTGCTCCTCAACGCCGGCGGGTACGCTCCCGTTTTCCGGGAGCGGCCGCTGGACGATCGCGCGCTGGCCGCAGCGCGGGCCGCCGTCGATCTCGTTCTGCGAGGTCACGAGCCGTACCCGGCGATTGCAGTCGATCGTCACTGGACGCTCGTGGCTTCGAACGCCGCGGTCGCGCCGCTCCTCGAGGGCATCGATCCCGCACTCCTGACGGCGCCTGTCAACGTGCTCCGCCTGAGCCTGCATCCGAAGGGCCTGGCGCCGCGCATCGTCAACATGGTCGAATGGCGCACGCACGTGCTCGATCGTCTCCGGCGCCAGGTGGAGGTCACGGCGGACCGGGTCCTCGACGGCCTGCTGCGGGAGCTTCGCGACTACCCGTGCGTGTCAGCGCCGGAGGCCGGCGCCGCAGGCCCCGTGCGTGACTATGCCGGGGTCGTCGTTCCGCTGGAACTGCGCACCAACACCGGCGTCCTGGCGTTCTTCAGCACGACGACGGTGTTCGGCACGCCCCTCGACATCACACTTTCCGAGCTTGCGGTGGAGAGCTTCTTCCCGGCCGACGCGGCGACGGCGGAGGCGCTGCGTGGTGCTGCTCCGACGCAGTCTTCTGCAGATCAAAGATAAGGAAAAGCGGCATCAGGCTGCAGTCGTGGAGATTGGGATTCGCGGCGAGCTGCTCCGGGGTCGGCCGGGGTTCGGACAGTGAACCGATGGAGAAGCCGGCGCCGGTGACGAGCGCGCTCCACTCGCTCAGGGTGTAGCGCCGATACGGCGTGGACCAGTGATACATCAGCCTGGGCATGTTCCAGTGGAACATGGCCTGCCCTGTGTCGAAATAGCCGCTCAGCTCGAGGCACCGCTTACGCCCCGCCGCATCGCGTTCCCACTCCCGGAACGGCGTGTCGGTCACCGGATGCGGAACGGAGAACACCATGCGGCCGCCGGGTCGAAGGACGGCAGCGGTTCCATCGAGCGCTCCGCTCACGTCGGCCATGTCCTGGAGCGACATGCACGCGGTGACGAGATCGAAGCTGCCGCGCGGCAGCTCGCGGGCGACGTCGGAGGCGCTCAGCGTGCGATAGTCGATGCCGAGCGCTTGCTGCGCCTCGCGTGCCCGCGCCAGCCGGAGAAGCTCCTCTGCGATGTCGATGCCGACTACCTGTGCCCCGCGGCTGGCCAACTGGCGCGAGAAGAAGCCCTGCCCGCAGCCGAGGTCGAGTACCTTTCGGCCGGGCAGCGGCTCCGAGGCCGCCAGTAGCGCGGGACCGTGCACCTCGTGCCGGTAGTAGTCGGAGCCGGACTCCACGAACTGGTCCCAGGCCTCTGCTCCTTCGTTCCAGGCGGCTGCAGCTTTCGAATCGTTGAAGGCCGTACGATCCTCAGGCGCGTACTCATCGCCTGATGCCTGTCGCCCGTCCGGCCCCTTCACCACGTCAGCCACGCCTCGTACTCCTCGTCATGATGATGTAAGGCGACCAGAGCCTCGATGTCCTCGGCTGGCGGCGGTCCCGATCGTTTGGCCGCTACCACGTCGCTTCGCGCCGCGAACCGCGAACTGCGAACCGCGAACCTGGCGGCGGTCAGATCGTCGGATTGCGGCGGTGGATCGCGAACTCGCGGTGGCCCAGCTTCTCCGCAACGGTCTGCCGGCCGGACGCCACGGCCAGCACCTCGTCGAACAGCCGCGCGGCTGCGTCGTCCAGCGTGCAGGTTTCGTCCATCACGCCGCTGACGTCGAGGTCGATGTTGTCCGCCATCTTCCGCGCCGTGCGGGCGTTGCCCGTGATCTTGATGACCGGGGCGACCGGGTTGCCGGTCGGCGTGCCGAGTCCTGTCGTAAAGACGACGATCTGGGCCCCGCCTCCCACCATGCCCGTCACCGATTCGACGTCGAGTCCCGGCGTGTCCATTACCGTGAGGCCCTTGCGGACGATCGGGGCGGCATAGGCCACGACATCCTCGAGAGCCGCGCGCTCTCCTCCCTTGTGGGTCGCGCCGAGCGACTTCTCTTCGATCGTCGTCAGGCCGCCCCTGATGTTGCCGGGAGACGGCTGAGTCCCGCGGATATCCAGGCCCAATGCGCGCGCCTCGCCTTCGACCCGCGTGATCACCTGAATCAGCTTCGCTGCCGTGGCCGGACGTGCCGCGCGCGCGGCGAGCAGGTGCTCGGCGCCCATGATCTCGGCAATCTCGCCGAGCACGGCGCTCCCGCCCAGCTCGACCAGCCTGTCGGTCACGCGTCCGAGTGCGGGGTTCGACGCGAGGCCTGACGTGTAGTCGGACCCTCCGCACTTCAGCGACAGCACGAGGTCGGCGACGTCGCACCACTCCCGCGGCTGCGCGTCGAGCGTGTCGCCAAATGCACGCGCAATGCGTGTGCCCTTTTCGGTGGCGCGAACCGTTCCCCCCTCCGCCTGGATCGCGACGATCTCCGCGGGCTTGCCAGCACGACGTGCGGCGTCGGCCAGCGTCTGGGCAACGACCTGCTCGCAGCCGAGTGCCACGACGATGACGGCGCCGACGTTGGGATGGCCGCAGTAGGCGGCGAGCGTGTCGTGCGTGACGCGCATGTCCGGGCCGAGCTGACCGCACCCCGCGAGGTGCGGCAGCGCCGCGCCGAGCGCTGGCGCCGCTGCCGCGATCCGCTCCGCGACGACGGACGCGCAGATGACCGTCGGCACGACCAGGACGTGATTTCGCGTGCCCGTCCGCCCGTCCGGACGCTTGTAGCCTAAAAAGCCGGGGCGCTGTGGAAGTGTATCGGTCATTGGCGATCGCAGGCGCTCCTGGCTCCTAGCTCCTAGCTCCTCGCTTCTCGCTCACCGCGTCCGGGGGCTCGGCGAGCCTGGCCTCGGGCCCCCCAGTCGCCGGCGCGGCCAGATCGCCGCGGCCGCGGCTGCTCGACACGTTGTGCGTGTGCACGTGCGCACCGTCTGCGATGTCGGTCGAAGCCAACCCGATCGGGCTCCCGTACTTGACGACGGGTTCTCCGGCGCGAATCCGGGTCAACGCCACCTTGTGGCCCGGCGGAACCAGTTCGCGCACGACGAGCGTCGCGCCGTTGACCTGCAGGCTGCGGCCCGCCTCGAGCGCCTCCAGCGCGGTCGCGACGTTGTCCCGCTCGCTGATGACGAGCACCGCTTTCACTGGTTGACTCCGCTTGCGAGGAAACCGCCGTCGACCGCGAGCACGTGTCCCGTCACGAACGACGCGGCGTCCGAGGCGAGGAACACGGCGGCGCCGACAAGCTCTTCGAGCCGGCCGAAGCGCCGCATGGGCGTGCGCATCAGCAACTCCTGCCCGCGGGCCGAGTCGAGCAGCGACGCGTTGAGGTCCGTACGAAACACGCCCGGCGCGATCGCATTGACGGTGACGTCGTAGGGCGCCCACTCGACGGCCAGCGCGCGCGTGAGCCCCGCGACGGCCGACTTGCTCGCCACGTACGCCGCGACCTCGAACAGCCCGAGAAACGACGAGAGAGAGGCAATGGTGATGATGCGGCCGTACCTGCGCGACACCATCTCCCGTCCGAACACCTGACACGCGCGCATCGTTCCGGTCAGGTTCGTGTCGAGAATCCGCTGCCAGTCCGCCTCGTCCATCTCGAGCGTCGGCACGCGCTTCGTCACGCCCGCCACGCACAGCAGGATGTCGACGCGGCCGAACGCGCCAAGAGTCTGATCGCGCACGCGGACGAGCGACTCGACATCGGCGACGTCAGACGTGATCCTGATCGTCTTCCGGCCGCGCCCCTCGATCTCCGCGGCTACGGCCTCCACGAGTTCCGGCCGTCGGGCAGTAGCCACCACGTCGGCGCCGGCCTCCGCAAGCCCGAGCGTCAGGCATCGACCGAT
>DATIEW010000239.1:0-6243 GCA_035455585.1 Vicinamibacterales bacterium
GGCCGCCCGGGGCGCCGGCCGGAATCCCGGCGACGAACAGCCGGACATCCTCGTGGACCTGCGGCGCGGCCAGCCCGACCCCGTCGTACTCGCGCATGGTCTGGACCATGTCGTCGATGAGCGTCTGGATGCGCGGCGAAAGTATCTCGGAGGGCTCGACCGCGCGCGCACGCGCACGCAGGATCGGGTGACCCATCTTCGCTACCTTCAGAATCGCCATACCGCATTATATTCGTCACATGAGCCCCGTGACGTACCGCTTCTGCCCGTCGTGCGGGGGCGCGCTCGAGCCCCGCCTGATCAAGACGGGCGAGCCGGAGCGGCTCGTCTGCGTGTCGTGCGGCTTCATCTTCTACATGGACCCGAAAGTCGCCGTCGGCACGATCATCCGGGCCGCCGACGAGCGGCTGGTCCTCGTCCGCAGGGCGATCGAGCCCGGCTACGGCCTCTGGGTCTTCCCCGGCGGATACGTCGATCGCGGCGAGGAGATCACTGCGGCGGCGGTCCGCGAAGCGCGGGAGGAGTCCGGCCTGCACGTCCGGATCGAACGGCTCGTCAACATCTACTCCTACGCCGGCCGCTCTCCAATCATCATCGTCTATGCGGCAACGGCCATCGGAGGCGAGCTCCAGAGCGACGAGGAATCCCTCGAGGCGGCGCTCTTCCATCCGGATCGAATCCCATGGGACCGGCTGGCCTTCCGGAGCACCGCAGACGCCCTGCGCGACTATTTCAGGATTGAGCGGCTGAGCCCGGATTTGAAATGACGCTTCCGGGCGAGCGTCTCCCCCACAGCCCGAACTGAGGCAGCGGCGCTGGTATGCTTCTGGCTGCGAAGCAGCCTGCTGGCACCTTGCACCATGAGGAAGAACGGCAGCCTGCTAACCGTCAGGCGGCGTACGCCCGATAAGCGGCAATGCGCAACGGGCGATGGGCAAGGGGCGATGGGCAAGGGGCGATGGGCAATGGGCAAGGGGCAAGGGGCAAGGGGCAAGGGGCGATGGGCAATGAGGAAGGAAGGATGACGAAGACTCACTCGCTCGCGGCGCTGACAGTCGCGGCGGCTCTGGCCTCGGGCTGTTTCGGGTACGAGAGGGAGAGCACGGTTGGCCCATCAGCCACCGGCATCAGCGCGCTGATGGGGACCTGGACGTCGAACGACGTCATCCCGGCCGCAGGCCAGTGCAGCGACTTCAAGTGGGACGTAACGGAGCAGACAGCCAACACCGCCAGCGGGTCCTTCAGCGCAACGTGCGCGGGCGATCTGAAGATCAACGGCACGGCGCGCGGCACGCTGAACGGGGCCGTGATCGTATGGAGCGCCGAGGCGACCGCATCGGTGCCGGGCCTCGCCTCGTGCCCGATTTCGCTCGCAGGCACAGCCGAACTGCAGGACGATTCGATCCGGGTGCCCTACTCCGGTGACACCTGTGTTGGAAAAGTCAACGGCGTCGAGATCCTGCGGCGGCGCTAGAGAGCATGCCGCGTGTCAACACCCAATTTCCAACTCCCAACTTCCAAGGCACTCACGCCGTCCGCCTTGAACCCCTTGGGAGTTGGGAGTTGGAGATTGGGAGTTGACGCGGTGCCGCGTCAGGCGTGCAGCGCTTCCGCCGATTTCGCGCCGTAGATCTCGAACCACGGGTGCGCGGCCTTCAGGCGGCTGTTGACGTTCTCGATGTTCTTCACGCCGTCCGACTCGAGCCACGCGCGGAACGCCGCCGCTCCGCTCTTCCCGTAGACTGGAATTCCATCCTTCCACGTGGCGCGGCCGCACAGCACACCTGAGAACGTCGTGCCCGCCTCGCCCGCCAGTTCCAGGGCCTCGGTGAACTCGGCGTTGCTGACCCCGGCCGACAGATAGATGAACGGCCGCGTCGCCACGCCGGCAGCGCGCCTGAAGTGGTCCATTGCCTCCTTCATCGAGTAGGCCTTCTCGCCGGAGAACGCCCGGGCACCCTCCACGAACTTCATGTTGACCGGCACCTCGACCTTCATGACGTCCACGCCGTAGCGATCCTTGGTGAACTCCGCCATGCTCTTCGTGACGATCTCGGGCTTCTTGCGGGCGAACTCCAGCCCCTTTTCGTCGACGCCCTCCTCGTAGCCGACGAACTCCAGGAAGAACGGAATGTCGTTGGCGCGGCACTCGTCGCCGATGCGCTCGACCCAGGCGTGCTTCCTGTTGTTGATCGCCTCGGGATCGGACGGCGTGTAGTAGAGGAGGATCTTGATGCAGTTGGCGCCCGCCTCCTTGAGCCGGCGGACCGACCAGTCGTCCAGCAGGTCCGGCAGCCGCCCCGGTCCGGTCTTGTCGTAGCCGGTCTTCTCGTAGGCGAGCAGCAGCCCGGCGGTCTTCGCGCGCCGCCGGCTGGCCGGAAGGCCCCACTCCGGATCGAGCAGGATTGCGCTGGCGTGCGGCGTGAGGACTTCGGTGACCAGCGTCTTGAACTCTTCCATGTCGCGGTCGGCGAGGTCGCCCCCCTTTTCCTTCGCCAGGGCTTTCTTGAGCGACCCGCGCTGATCCATGGCGGCGGCGGCGATCACGCCGCGGCTGTTGGAGACCGCCTGCATGCCGGCGAGCTTGCCTGGTGTGATTCTCACGGTGTGACTCCTCTGTTCACGCGGTTCACGCGCCCGGAAACGCTGGCAGGCTGCTGAAGACGCGCACCCTGCTGTTGTGCAACCTGCTAGCCCTCGCCCAGGCGGGGCTTCGCCAGCGATCTTATTACAGGAAACCGGAAGTGCTCCACGCCCGTCGCCGCCACGGCCCCGCCGACCATCTCCTCGAGCGGGAGCGCCTCCTCGGCCCGTTCGACATCCGCACGCCGTGCCCGCGTCGCCGGGTGGCGCGGCGTGAAGAGGGTACAGCAATCCTGGTCGGGGATGATCGAGATGGGATAGGTGCCCAGCCGCTGGGCCTCCGCGGTGATCTCGTCCTTGTCCATGCCAATGAGGGGCCGCAGGACCGGCAGCGTTGCCACCGCGTCGATGGCGGTCAGATTCTCGATCGTCTGCGAGGCCACCTGCCCGACGACCTCCCCGGTCACGAGCGCCTGGCTCCGGTGCGCCCGGCCGATCGCCTCGGCGATCCGCATCATGAGGCGCCGGTAGACGACCACGCGCAGCGGAGGCGCCACAGCCAGCACGACCCGCTGCTGGATCTCGCCGAAAGGCACGAGGAAGAGCTTCGACTGAAGCTGGAACCTGGTGAGCAGGCGAACGAGTTCCCGTGCCTTCTCCTGCGACGCGCGCGAGAGGATCGGGTAGCTGTGGAAGTGCACGAACTGCACGCGGCACCCGCGGCGCATCAGGCGCCAGGCGGCGACCGGTGAGTCGATCCCGCCCGAGAGCAGGCACGTCACCCGGCCGCTCGTCCCGACGGGCAGCCCCCCGGCTCCGCGGTGCTTCCCGAAATAGTAGAACGCTTCGTCGGTCAGCATCTCGACGTGGACCGTCAGCTCCGGATCGTCGAGATCGACGCGCCATCCGCGCGCCTGCTTGATGCGCCCGCCCACCTCGCGCTCGACCTGGGGCGACGTCATCGGAAACCGCTTGTCGGCACGCCTGGCGGAAACGCGGAAGGAGACCGGGTTCTCGCCCGGCAGATCGTCGAGAATGCTCCGAGCTATCGCGTCGATGTCGAGCGGGGCGCTGCCGGCCCTGGCGAAGTTGGCGATGCCGAAGACGGTCGCGATCCGCTCGCGCAGGGTCTCCCAGTCGACCCCCGGGCCGACCACCACCTCGATCCGTCCCATCAGCGGGCGCACCTCGACCACGTCCAGATCGGAGATCGCTTCGCGCAGGTTTCGTACGAGTCTCGCGACGAACCACGGGCGGTTCTGACCTTTGAGCGCGATCTCCTGATAATGGACGACCACCGAGGTCATCGATCAGCCCTTTCCCGATCGAGCAGCGATTCGGCCGCCATGTGTCCGGACACGACCGCGCTTTCGATCGTGCCAGGCAGGCCGGTGTCGATCCAGTCCCCCGCCAGGTACAGCCCGCGGATACCGGTGCGCGTGCCCGGGCGGGTAGACCGCGCGGGAGCCAGGGAAAACGTGGCGCGCCGCTCGCGGACGACGGTGCCCCGCAGCAGGCGGCCGCGCCTGGCGCGCGGCAGCGCGTCCTCGACCTCCTGCGCCGCGCGATCGACGAGGCTCCGGTTGTCCAGACCGACGAGCGCCTCGGCACCGCTCGCAACGAGCGACAGGTGCGACGCTTCGCCTCCGAAGGCAATCCTCTTGTCGAACACCCAGTGCATGGCGCGGCCAGGCAGGCCGACGAACGGCTCGTCCATCACCGGCCGGTCGTACCAGAGGTTGACGGTCACGATGGGCATCGACTCGAGCGCGCCGGCGGCTGCCGCGGTCTCGGCGAGATCATCCGGCGGGCCGCCGGGGAACAGGCCGGGCAGGTCGAACCACGGCACCGCGACGATCACACGGCTGGCTGTCAGCGCCTCTCCGCCGACAGCGACCACTGTCACCCCTCGATCGTCGCACACGAGGCGTGCCTGCGCCCGGGTGCGTACCAGGCCGCCGCGCGCCTCGACGTACACCCGCGCCGGCTCCGCGTACATGAGGTTCAACGGGCGGATCGGGAGGCCGATCGCCGCCGCGGATGGATCGGACCCGAACATCTCCGCCAGCACCCTGAGGAACGGCGCCGCCGATGCGTGCTCCGGCGACTGATTCAGTGCCGCGACGGCCAGCGGCTCCCAGAGCCACTGGGAGATCCGCGGCCCCTGCCGCTGCTGCCGGAGCCAGTCCGACACGGTGAGATCCGGCGGACTCGTGGACACGCGGCCGCGCCGTGCCAGTTCGCGGCGCGCACTCGCCAGGGGCCCGACGACCCGCAGCACCGACAGCCGCTCACGCCAGGGCAGACCGTCCCAGTCCAGCACCGCCGCCAGCAGGTGCAGCGGCGCGGGCAGCGGCGGACACTTCAACTCGGTTCGACGGCCGAGCCAGTCCACGAACGGCACCATGAGCCGGGGCTGCCGGCGGACGTGTTCCGAGGCGCCGATTCTCTCCAGGAACCTGAACGTCTCCCGGTAGCACCCGAAGAGCACGTGCTGCCCGTTGTCGACGAGCTCGCCCGTCTCGCGATCCGCGAACGACGTTGCGCGGCCGCCAAGCCGCGGGCGCGACTCGAGCACCAGCACCCGCAAGCCCGCTTCCGCCAGGGCGCTCGCCGCGCTCAGGCCCGCGAAGCCCGCGCCGACAACGACGACATCGGGCGCGCTCATCGAGTGAGGAAGGTGCGGGCCCAGGTGGAGGCGGCGATGAGGGCCCGTTCCGGGCGCGGAATCCGCACGACCTCGGAGAACACGTCGTAGTCCCGCCGCTCGATGCGGTCCAGGATCCGGCGGTAGATGGCGCCCATGATCTCCGCCGCGACGAGCCGCCGGGCGTCGGCCGGCGGCAGGCTCCGTGCCGCCCGCGCGTAGTAGTCCCGCGCGCGCGCGGCCTGCTGACGGAGCACGGCCTTCACGGCCGGCGAGCCGACGCCGCCGCCCGCGCGCGCGGCCTCCGCACGGATGGCGGCTTCGGTGCACTGGTGCGCCAGAAGGTCCTCCTCCGGGATGTACAGCCGCCCCCGCCGCAGATCGCCGGGCACGTCGCGGAGGATGTTGGTCAACTGCAGGGCCACGCCGAGGTCCACGGCGTACTGTCGCGACGAGGGTTCACGATAGCCGAAGATCTCCAGGCAGATGAGCCCGACGGCGGACGCCACGCGGATGCAGTACTGATAAAGATCGTCGAACGTCCGGTAGCGACGCGGCGCGACGTCCATGCCGACACCCTCGATGAGCGCCTCGAACGCGGGGCGGGGCAGCCGAAAGCGCTGCACGAGCGGCACGAGCGCGCGCCCCTCGGCCGTGCGGGGCTCCTCGCCGTCGAAGCAGGCCGCCAGCTCGCGCCGCCAGCCTGCGAGCCGGCTCGCGACTGCCGCCGGATCCCGCTCGCCCGATTCGTCGGTCGAATCGTCGACGGCGCGGCAGAAATCCCAGACCGCCACGATCGCGCGGCGCTTGGCCGGCGGCAGAACCAGGAACGAGTAGTAGAAGTTGGTGTCGCGAGACAAGTCAGTCGTCAGTCGTCAGTCGGCAGTCGGCAGTCGCCAGTCACAGTCGGCATTCAGTCGCCAGTCCGCAGTCAGTCGCCAGACGCCAGTCATCGCCTGTCAATCGCAGTCCCCAAGCCCCAGTCGGCGCGACTGCGACTGCCGACTCTGACT
>DATIEW010000240.1:0-3240 GCA_035455585.1 Vicinamibacterales bacterium
CCAACAGGATCGCTGTTGATTGAGACGCGGCGAGCGCCTCCGCCACGATCTCGTCCATCGGCCTGACGGACGCCACCACCTGGGCTGGATCGAGGTCGTGAACGATATCGGCAACCAGGGGGGCCAGCGCCGTCGGATCGCCGCTCGTGCGCACCACGAACGACAGCGTGTTCACCCACCCGTCCCCCGCATGCTGGTAGTACGGGACGAAGACTCGCGGGCTTGCGGGTTCCTGCAAGCCTTCATCCCTGATGTCGGCCACGACGCCGACGATCGTCCGGCGCACGGCCGGCCACGCCTGCCGTTCGGACGGTTCGAGGCTTTCGGGCACCCCCATGTAGATAGTCTGGCCAAGCGGGCTCTCGCCCGGAAAGTAGCGTCTGGCGATCGTCTCGTTGACGATCGCCACCTGCCGCGCGCCAGCGCTGTCTGCCGGCATGAACCCTCGCCCGCTCGTGATTCGCGCTCCGAGCGCAGGAAGAAAGCCGGGGCTCACGATCGAGAACCCGACCGTGGGCACGAGATCACGCGACGTGGGAGCAGGCCGCCCCTGGATACTGAGCTGCTTACCAAAGCCCCGATAGATGCCGAGCGGCAGGAACATGCCGGCACCGGCCGCCTCGACGCCCGGCAGCCCCGTGACGCGCTCGCGGAGCGTCTCGTAGAACGCCAGCGCCACCTCGGGGCTGGAATACCTCGCCGCGGGGACCGGCAGGATCATGGTGAGCGTGCCATGACTCGCGAAGCCAGGGTCGATCTGCTGGAGGCGCCAATGGCTCCTGGACACGAGACCGGCCCCGGTCAGCAGCGCCAGCGCCAGTGCCACTTCAGCTACGATCAGCGCATCGAGCAGCTGCAGGCGCGAACGACTCCCGGAGCCCGTGCGCAGGTCTTCCATCTGGACCGCGCCAGCCCGCGAGCCGCTCGCCTGAAGCGCCGGCGCGAGGGCGACCCCTGCGATTGCCAGCACCGATAGGGTCGCGGCAAACGCGTACACCCAGGGATCGATCGCAACCGGGTTGAAGCGCGGCAGCTCCAGCGGCAGCAGTGCGACCAGCGGATGCACGATCCAGATCGCGAGCACCAGACCGGAGGCTCCGCCGCCGAAGCCGAGCAGCACACTCTCGATCACGGCATGCGAAGCCAGGCGCGTGCGGCTCGCGCCGAGTCCCGCGCGAATCGCCATCTCGCGCGCGCGGGTCGTGCCGCGTGCCACCATCAGGCCGGCCACGTTCACGGCAGCCAGCAGCAGCACGAAACCGACGGCACCAACCAGGAGCACCAGTCTGGGTCGCGCCGGACCAACCAGTTCATCCGTGAGCGAGGCGACCCGGACGCCGACACCCGCGTTCTCCGGATACGTCCGCTCGAGCTGGCTGGCGGTCGCCGCGGCCTCCTGCTGCGCCTGCCGAACGCTGACGCCCGGCGCAAGACGCCCGACGAGCGACACGAAGTGATTGCGGCGCGTGTTCATCGAGCTGCCCGGCGGGAACGAGAGCGGCGCCAGCACATCGACCGACGACTGCCGCGCCGGAAACCGGAACCCCTGCGGCAGAATGCCGGCAACGACGAAAGGAACGCCTGCCACCTCGATCGAACGCCCCACGGCGTTCGGATCGGCTCCGAATCGGCGGCGCCACAATCCGTCGCTGAACAGCACCACGCGATGGCTGCCGTACGCCGCATCGGCCGGTTCGAACCCGCGACCGCGCGCCGGCGCGACCGCCAGCACGTCGAGCAGATTCGTCGTGACGTAGGCGCCCGCCACCTGCTCCGGGTCGGCGCCGCCGCCCGTCAGTGTGAAGTCGCGAAGCCAGAACCCAGCCAGATTGTCGAAGGCCGTGCTCTCGTCGCGCCAGGCGCGGTAGTCAGGGAGTGAGCTGGCGCCCGTCGACGTCCCCTGGCCACTGAACGTCGATGAGAGCGACACGAGGCGGCCGGCATCGGGATACGGCAGCGGGCGGAGCAACACCGCGTTGACGACGCTGAAGATGGCGGTGTTGGCTCCTATGCCCAGGGCGAGGATTGCCACGGCGACCAGGGTGAAGCCCGGCGCCCTGACCAGCCCCCGAAGTCCAAACCTGACGTCCTGAATCAGGCCGATCAACATGAAGTCTCCCTCGAGCTCGCCGGCGAACGCTTCGTTCCTGTCAAGGACCAGCGGACACAGACGGGCCGCGCGGCTTGTCCGAATCGATACTATGTTGTCCGAGATATTTGGACGGAATGGGCCGGGCAGCGGTTTACCGGGGGATTCCAGTTTCGAGTTGTGACATGGTTTCACCTTTCACCACCCCGCAGAGCGACCAGCGGGTCGACCGACGCGGCCCGCCGCGCCGGCACGTAGCAGGCGGCGAGCGCAACCGTCGAGATGATGGCCGCTGCCCCGGCGAAGGTAACCCGGTCGAGCGGTTCGACGCCCACGAGAACGCTCGTCAGCAGCCGGGAAAGCAACGCCGCCCCGCCCAGTCCAATGACGGCGCCGGACCCCGTCACTATCAGACCGTCGAGAAGTACGCGGCGCACCAGGTCTGCCGGCCGTGCGCCGAGCGCGAGCCGGATGCCGAGCTCGCAGGTCCGCTGGCTTACCGCAAACGCCATCACGCCGTACACGCCGACTGCGGCAAGGGTGAGCGCCAGGCAGGCAAACGCGCCGACGAGCCACCCCCACAGCCTCGGCTGCCAGATGGACTCGACCATCATCGCATCAAGCGTCTGCAGATTTGCCACTGCGATGTTCCTGTCGACCGCCCCGACTGCCTCTCGGAGGGTTGGTCCGAACGCCGCGGCGTCGCCTGTGGTTCGCACGAGAAAAAAGAGCCCTTCCGGCAGCACCTGAGTGTACGCGTAGTAGACTTCCACGCCGTCGTTCTGCTCCATCGGGCCGTAGCGCACGTCGCCCACGACGCCGACGACGGTCGCCCAGGGCGTCGAACCTTCCAATGGTCCCCACTTCAGCTCCTGTCCGATCGGATCCCGCCCGGGCCACAACGTGTCTGCCGCGCGCGCGCTCACGACTACCACCCACGGTGTGTCTGTGGAATCCGCGTTGGTGAAGGTGCGCCCCTCGAGGAGCGGAATCCGCAGCGCCGAGAAGTAGCCGGGGCTGACGTCCACCCGCATGGCGGAGATACGTCGCTCCTCCGTCCGGCTTTCATCTCCTCGCAGGGTGACGGAAGACTCCAAGCGGTCGCCACCCTGATAGGGCAGTCGACTCGCGCCGGCGGCACCCGCGACGCC
>DATIEW010000241.1:0-2409 GCA_035455585.1 Vicinamibacterales bacterium
TGCCTCGTTCACCCTGGAGGCGCTGCTCCAGCTCGGTCATCAGGCCGATGCGAAGGCCTTCTTCTGGTGGTTCATGCACGCGACCCGGCTCACCCTGCCGCGCCTGCAGGCCTTCTACCGCCTCGACGGCGGTACGGCCGCCGCCGAGCGGACGCTGGCGCTCCACGGATACCGCGGCTCGCGCCCCGTTCGCATCGGTAACGGCGCCGCCGGGCAGCTGCAGCTCGACGCGTACGGCGAGCTACTCGATGCCGCCCTGCTCTACGTCAACGGCGGCCACCAGCTCGGCCGCGACACGGCTCGCGACCTCGCCACGATCGCGGACTTCGTCTGCGCGCACTGGCGCGAGCCCGACGCCGGCATCTGGGAAGTGCGCGCGCAGCCCCGGCACCACACGCAATCCAAGGCGCTGTGCTGGGTCGCGCTCGATCGCGCGATACGCATGGCGAAGATGGGTCGGCTGCCCGCGCGGCACGCCGGACGGTGGAGCACCGAGGCGGCGGCCATCCGCCGGTTCATCGACGAGAAGTGCTGGTCGGCGCGGAAAGGCAGCTACGTCTGGTACGCCGGCGCCGAGGACCTGGACGCGAGCCTCCTCCTCATGGCGATCATGCGCTATGACACGCCGGAGTCACCGAGGCTGCGCGGCACCGTCGAGGCGATCCGCCGGGAGCTCGCGTCGGGAGCGCTGCTCTACCGGTATACCGGCGACGACGGTCTTGCCGGCGGAGAGGGCGCCTTCGTCTGCTGCTCGTTCTGGCTCGCGGAGGCGCTGGCCATCGCGGGCCGCCGCGCGGAAGCCGCGGATCTGATGGACGAGCTGCTTCGGCTCGCCAACGACCTGGGTCTCTATGCGGAGGAGATCGAGCCGCGGACGCACGAGTTTCTCGGAAACTTCCCGCAGGGGCTCGTTCACCTGGCGTTGATCAGCGCCGCGATGGTGATGGACGGCCCCACGACATGAGCGCCTGGGGTGCGCTCGTCGGCGGCTTCGCCGGCACGCTCGTCCTCACGATCACGCTCGCGGCGGCCAGCCAGCTGCGCCTGACGCGCATGGACATCCCGTTTCTGCTCGGGACGGCGTGGACGGATGACCGGTCCCGCGCCCGGGTCGTCGGCTATGCCGCCCACTTCGTCGCCGGGCTGGCCTTCTCGCTCGTCTACCATGCGGCGTTCCTGGCGCTCGGGCGCGCCGGCTGGGGGCTCGGGATGGTCTTCGGCCTCGTGCACGCTCTCTTCGCGGGCACGACCCTCGTCAACGTCCTGCTGCCGGCCGTGCATCCGAGAATGGGAACGTCGATGAGCGCCGCGAGCTCGTCCCCTCTGCTCGAGCCGCCCGGATTCATGCTCCTGAACTACGGACGCACGACTCCGATCGTCACCATCCTCGCCCACCTCGCATACGGGGCCATCGTCGGCATCTTCACCGCCGCGGCGTTGCCGTGAGCCCTCGTTCCTGTCCATGGCGTGCCACAGATGTTCATGAACGGCCTCTAAGCGTTTCTCGCTCGGTGACAGTTCGCAGAAGATGCGACGGTCGGTTGGACGCCGGTGGAGACCGGCCAGGGACACTCAGACCATCAGCATGCCCAGGCGCAGGCCGACGGTGACCGCCTCGGTACGGCTGCGCGCGTTCAGCTTGTCGAGGATGGCCGCGATGTGGAACTTCACGGTGTGCCTCGAGATGCCCAGGCGATGTGCGATCGCGCGGTTGCCCATGCCCTCCGCCATCATCGTGAGCACCTCGAGCTCGCGAGGCGTGAGCGGGGACGTCGCGGTCCCGCCCGCGCCTCGCGTCGCGCTGATCGAGGCCGGCATTCCCGACGGGTGGAGGACGACCAGCCCGGCCGCGACCGCTGCGATGGAGGCGGCCATCTCGTGCGCCGACACCTCACGCGGCAAGATGGCGCGCACGCCGGCGCGCAGCAGACGCGGGACGGCCACGGAGGCGACGTCGCCTCCGACGACCACGACGGGTGGCAGGCGCGGCCCCGGCGGCAGCGTCCGGAGCACGGTCTCGATGGGTCGCGTCCCCGGCTCGATCAGGAGCACGTCGGGCTGGTCCACGGTGCCAGGCGCCCGGTCGCCGATCTCCGGGAACGGCGATGAGGCGAGCCGCAGTCCGGGCTGCGCGGCGACGAGCACCTCCAGCCGGGCACGCACGATCGGGTTCGATGCGAGGACTGCGACGTCGATCACGGACCGACGGACCGCATCACGAAGGTGTCGACAACCTGGCTCGGCACGGCCAGCGCCAGACCGCCCGCGATCATCGTGTTGACGCCGATCACGCGCCCGCAGGCGTCAGCCAGTGGACCGCCGGAGTTGCCCGGCGCCAGCCGAAGGTCGGCCTCGATCCAGCTGCGCCCGTCCCGGGCGGGCGCCGCGTGCACGACCCCAGTGACCACG